>NZ_JBHJQP010000064.1:0-39589 GCF_042262625.1 Streptomyces sp. NPDC056347
GCCGTGTGCACGGCCCCGCCCGGCGGACGGCGTTGCTCACCGCTGCGCGGTGGGCTCGAACCAGGTGGGCTCGTCGGTGAGGGACTGCTTGATCCGGAACAGCCCGAACTCGTCCAGCGGCGGCAGCGCGTCCACCGGGAACCAGGCCACGTCCAGCGACTCGTCGTCGTTGACACGGGCCTCGCCGCCGGTGGCCCGGCAGCGGAAGGTCACGTCGAGGTACTGGCAGCGGTCGCCGTTCGCGTACTGCACGGGCTCCAGGGCCTGGGTGAGCACCACGCGCTCCGCCACGCAGCGGACCGCCGTCTCCTCGAACACCTCGCGCTCCGCCGTGGCCGCCGGCTGCTCGCCCGGCTCGCAGATGCCTCCGATGACCGCCCACTTGCCGGTGTCGGTGCGGCGGCCGAGCAGCACCCGGCCCTCGTCGTCGAAGACGATGGCGGTGACGCCCGGCAGCAGGAGCAGCTGCTGCCCCGCGGTGGCGCGGATCTCACGGATGAAATCAGGAGTGCTCATGGGCCCGACCCTACGTCACCGGCTCACGGCCGCCGGCCGCGCCCGGCACGGGCCGCGCGCAGGGCGACCAGGCCGAGCCCGGCCACGGCGATCAGCACGAGCACGCCTTCGGGAAGCGGGCCCATCCGGGTCGCGGGCGTCAGCGAGGACCGCAGCGGCACCTCGTCCACGAGCGCGGCCGGGGTGAACTGCTCCGACTGCTGGACGACCTTCCCGTCCGGGCGGATCACCGCGCTGACCCCGCTGGTCACGGGGACGACGACGGACCTGCTGTGTTCGACGGCCCGCACCCGAGACATGGCCAGCTGCTGGTAGGTCATCTCGCTGCGGCCGAAGGTGGCGTTGTTGCTGGGCACGGCGATCAGCTGACCACCGTGTGTGACGGTGTCCCGTACGGCGTCGTCGAAGGCGGCCTCGTAGCAGGTCACGAGCCCGACACTGGTGCCCGCCAGGTCGAAGACGCCGACCTTCTTGCCGGGGCCGAACTCACGCTGGACCCGGTCCACGTCCGAGCTGAAGACCCGGGCGATCGACCGCATCGGCATGTACTCGCCAAAGGGCTGGATGTGGCGCTTGTCGTAGGTGTCGACCGGGCCCTTGCCCGGGTTCCACTGGATGAGGGTGTTGCGCAGGTTTCCGCTGTCGGGCTCGACGACCGCCCCGATCACGGTGGGCACGCCTATCGCCTTCACCGCTTCGTCGATCAGGATCCGGGCGTCGGCGTTGCGGTACGGGTCGAGGTCGGAGGAGTTCTCGGGCCACAGGACGAAGTCGGGCTGCGCGACCTTGCCCTGCTTCACCTCCCGGGCGAGCTGCTCGGTGCGGCGTACATGGTTGTCGAGGACAGCGCGGCGCTGGGAGTTGAAGTCGAGTCCGAGCCGGGGCACGTTCCCCTGGATCGCGGCGACGGTCGCGGTGCCGTCCTCGGCGGAGTCGTCCACCAGGGGCAGCGCCGCGAAGGCCCCGGCGACGGGGAGGAGAACGGTCGCGGCAGCGGCGGCCACGGCTCCCCGCGGCAGTGTTCCGGTCCGCCGGTACGCGCGGAGGCGGAAGACCGCTTCGCACAGGCCGAAGCCGCACAGCACCACCGCGAAGGAGAGCAGCGGGGTGCCGCCCAGCGCGGCGAGCGGCAGGAACACGCTGTCCGCCTGGCCGAACGCGATCTTCCCCCAGGGGAAGCCGCCGAACGGCACCCGGGCCCGGACCGCCTCGTCGAGCGCCCAGACCGCAGCGGCCCACAGCGGCCAGCAGGTGAGCCGGCTGACGGCGGCGATCCCGAGGCAGCCGACCGCGATGAACAGCGCCTCGGCGGTGGCCAGGGCCAGCCACGGCACCGGTCCGACGTCCTCGCCGGTCCAGTGCAGCAGCGGCAGCATGAAGCCCAGCCCGGCCAGGAGGCCGAGCCCGAACCCGGCGCGCAGCCGCCTGCCGTGCAGCACCCAGCCGAGCAGGGCGAACCCGGGCAGGACCAGCCACCACAGGGGGCGGGGCGGGAAGCTCAGATAGAGCAGTACGCCCGCGATCACGGCGGCGGCGGGTCGTACCAGCCGCTGTCGCCGGGACACGGGGGAGGAAACCGGCTGCGCGGTTCCGACGGGGGTGATGGTGGCGCTCACCCGGCGGAGTCTACGGTGGGCGGCTGTGGGACCGGGAGCCCCTGCCACCGGGAGCACCCCTGGTCAGGCTCCGGCCGCCGCGCCGCCCGCGGTCACCCGCAGGCGTTCCCGGATGAACCGTACGCCCGACTCGGCTTCGTCGACCGTGATGGTGAACGTGCGGCCGTCGCCGAGCCGGAGCGCCAGGCCCTCGCCCCTGCGGACCACCACGGCCGTGCCCTGCTCGGGGCGCCAGCGATAGCCCCAGCCGCCCCACTGGCGCGGGGTGACCTCGGGGACGAACTCGGCGCCGACCACCTGGGTGAGCAGGATCCGGCGGCGGGGCAGGCCCATGTGGCCGCAGCGCACCTCCAGGGCGTCCCCGTCGATCCGCACGGCCACGCTCACGAAGGCGAGGGTGCCGAACAGCATGAGGAGACCGGCGGCGACGCAGCCGACCACGGACATCACCAGCGGGACGGTCCCGGAGGTCCAGTTGGAGCTGACGGCCAGCTCGACCCCGAGCGCCAGACAGGCCGCTCCCGCGACCGCGAGGACCCACTGGGCCCGGTTGGTGGCCCGGCCGGTCCAGACGGCGGGGTGGGGATCTGTTCCGTTGTGCCGGGGCTTGCGGGAGTGGTCCCTCATGTCAAGCAGCGTACTCACGATCCCGCATGCCCGGCATGGGCCGAAGGGTCCGTGCCGGGTCAGCGGACCGGGCTGGCGGCTCCCAGCAGCAGACCTTCCGGGTAGGCCAGCGCGGCTTCCGGGAGGTCGACGGGGCGGCCGCCGACGAGCATGCGGACACTTCCGGAGGATTCGGCCGACGGAGCGGGTTCGGCCCCGATCCGGCGCAGTGCCTGGGCAGCGACGGCACCGGCGGACCCGTACAGCGCGACCGGCGGCAGACCGGGCCGCTCCACGGCGGCCCGGATGCGTTCGCCGACCAGTTCGTAGTGGGTGCAGCCGAGGACCACGGCCCGCACGCCGGGCGGGGTGCGGGCGGCGGCCGCGGCGACGGCCAGGCCGATCGCGGCCTCGTCGGCGTTCTGCACGGCGTCGGCGAGGCCCGGGCAGGGCACCTCCGTGACGTCCACGGAGCGGGCGAACTCCGCGATGAGCCGACGCTGGTACGGGCTGCCGGTGGTGGCGGGCGTGGCCCAGATGGCGACGGGTCCGCCCGTGGCGACGGACGGCTTGATGGCGGGAACGGTGCCGATGACCGGCAGTGCGGGTTCGAGCGCGGCGCGCAGCGCGGGCAGGGCGTGCACGGAGGCGGTGTTGCAGGCGACGATCAGTGCGTCCGGCCCGTGGGCAGCGGCCGCGTGGGCCACGTCCAGCGCGTGGGCGGTCACGTACTCGGTCGTACGCGGCCCCCAGGGCGTGTGCTCGGGGGCGTCGGAGGAGAGCACCAGATCGGCGTCGGGCCTCAGTCGGCGTACCGCGGCGGCCGCGGCGAGCAGGCCGATTCCCGAGTCCATGAGCGCGATCTTCACCCAGTCACCATAGTCGACCGCTCGTGCGGTCCCGCTCCGGTGGGGCAGACTGCGGCGAATGAGCGCCGTTGCCTGGATCGCCGTGGGTTCGCTGGCCGCGTGGGTGTGGCTGCTGCTGGGACAGGGATTCTTCTGGCTGACCGGCCAGCGCCTGCCCCGCCGCGAGGATCCGGGCCGCTGGCCGTCCGTCGCCGTCGTGGTGCCCGCACGTGACGAGGCCGACATGCTGCCGGTGAGCCTTCCGTCCCTGCTGGCGCAGGACTATCCGGGGCGGGCGGAGGTCTTCCTCGTCGACGACTGCAGCACGGACGGCACCGGGAACGTCGCCCGTGCGCTGTCCGTGCGGTACGGCGGGCTTCCGGTGACGGTGCTGTCGCCGGACGAGCCCGAGCCGGGCTGGACGGGCAAGCTCTGGGCGGTACGGCACGGGATCGCCCGGGCCCGGGTGCGCAGGCCGGCGTACCTGCTGCTGACGGACGCCGACATCGCGCACGAGCCGGACAGTCTGCGCGCGCTGGTCGCCGCCGCCGAGTCGGGCGGCTACGACCTGGTCTCGCAGATGGCCCGGCTGCGGGTGTCGAGCTTCTGGGAGCGGCTGGTCGTTCCGGCGTTCGTGTACTTCTTCTCGCAGCTCTACCCGTTCCGGTGGGTGAACCGGGCGGGTGCGCGGACGGCCGCGGCGGCAGGTGGCTGCGTACTGCTGCGGACCGGGGCGGCGGAGCGGGCGGGGGTGCCGGAGTCGATCCGGCAGGCGGTGATCGACGACGTGTCGCTGGCGCGTGCGGTCCAGCGCAGCGGCGGGCGGATCTGGCTGGGGCTCGCCGAGCGGGTGGACAGTGTGCGGCCGTATCCGCGGCTGGCCGATCTGTGGCGGATGGTGGCGCGCAGCGCGTACGCCCAGCTGCGGCACAGTCCGCCGTTGCTGGCGGGGACGGTGCTGGGGCTCGCGCTGGTCTATCTCGCGCCGCCGCTCACCCTGGCCGCCGGGCTGCTGACCGGGGACGCGGTGGCGGCGTGGGCGGGCGGCTCGGCCTGGGCGGTGATGACCGGGACGTATCTGCCGATGCTGGGCTACTACCGGCAGTCGCTGTGGTGGGCGCCGCTGCTGCCGTTCACCGCCGTGCTGTATCTGCTGATGACGGTCGACTCGGCGGTGCGGCACTACCGGGGCCGGGGCGCGGCCTGGAAGGGGCGTACGTACCCCCGTCCCGAGGCCGCGCCGGAGCCGTGAGCGGGGCCGGCCGGACCGCGGGGGGTCATTTCCGGCCGGGCGTCCAGTTCATTCCCCACCCGTAGGCGTAGTCGATGGTGCGCTGCGGGCTCACCCCCCGCTCGGGGACGAGGTAGCGGGCCTCGCGCTGGACGGTGAGGTCTCCCCCGGTGTTCGTCAGCAGGGCCAGGGCGCAGACGGTGGACGGGACGGTGCATTCGTCGAGCGAGAAGTCGATCGGCGCGCCGTGCTGGGGCTGGAGCGTGACGGTCGCGTGGAGATCGGCGAAGCTCCGGGCTCCCTCGTAGATGGTGACGAAGATCAGGACGCGGCGGAGCTTGTCCCTGTGGTCGAGGTTGACGGTGAGGTTCTCGCCGGTGGACACGGCGCCGGTGCGGTCGTCCCCGTCGAGATGGATGTACGGCGGGTGCTGGAGGGCGCCGAAGGCGTTGCCCAGGGCCTGGACGACCCCCTTGCGGCCGTCGGTCAGTTCGTAGAGGGCGCAGAGGTCGAGATCGAGGTCGGAGTGCTGGGCGACGGCCCGGCCGAGTTTGCCGGCCCAGCCCTTGAACTGCTTGCGCACCTCCCAGTTGAGGTTGACGCGGAGCGCGCCCGATGTGCCGCCCTGCTTGGCGAGGGAGACCAGCGGGGCGTCCTTGGTGAGCGTCACCTTGGAGAGGCGGACGGGGGCGGCGGGCGTCGGGGGCGCCGCCGGCGGGGCGGGCGGGGCGGGCGGCATGTGGTGGGGCATCGTCGCGCTCTGCGTCTGCTGGGAGGCCCACGACGGCTGGGGCGGCTGGTACGTCTGGGGCTGTTGCGGCTGAGCGGACGGCGGGTACTGAGGAGCCTGCGGGGGTTGGGGTGGCTGCTGGGGCTGCTGCGGTTCGTCGACGGAGATCCCGAAGTCTGTGGCGAGACCTTCGAGGCCGGTGTCGTATCCCTGGCCGACGGCCCGGAACTTCCAGGCGCCCTGGCGGCGGTAGAGCTCGCCGAGGATGAACGCGGTCTCGACCGTGGCGTCCGAGCTGTCGAAGCGCGCGATCTCCCTGCCGTTCGCCGCGTCCGTGACCCGCACGTACAGTCCGGACACCCGGCCGAAGGTGCCGCCGTCGGCGGAGGCGGCGAGGACCACGCGGTCGATGGCGGGCTCGACGCGGGCGAGGTCGACCGCGAGGTTGTCCGTCATCCCCTCCGCGGAAGGCCGCTTGCCCTCGTGGCGCACCGCCCCGGAGGCGTGCGCGGGCTGGTTGTAGAAGACGAAGTCGGCGTCGCCGCGCACCCTCCCCGACGGGACGAGAAGGAGCGCCGAACCGTCGACGTCCGGTGTTCCCGGGGAGGTACGCCACCCCAATTCGACCCGCACGGCCTGAGCCGGCACCGGAACATTGGCTCCTTTTAGCATGGTCATGTTCGCCCCCATCACGCGTCCGGCTGCCCGAAAACTGTTCTCCGCCAACCTAAACCCCCGGACCGTCGCACGGGGCGTACCGGCCCGCCCGGGCCGCGGCACACGGTTCCGTCCGAGGACCTCGCGCACCGCACGGACGTGGTGCACGGCGTCGACGCGGCTCCGTCACCGATGACATCCCGTCAGGGGCCGGGGCGCCCGGCCGCCCCGGTCACGATGTCGGCGAAGCGGTGGGCGACGGTGCGCCAGGTCTCGGTGGCCGCCGGTTCGTCCCGCAGCGCCCGGGCGTGCAGGATCTCGGGGGCGGGCGCACCGTTGCGGCGCAGGCGGTCGCGGTTCCAGCCGCGGATCCGCTCGGCGGAGGTCTCCGGATGGAACTGCACGCCCCACGCCGCGGGGCCGATCCGGAAGGCCTGGTAGGGGCAGTTGTCGCTGCGGACCAGCCAGTGAGCGCCGGCCGGAAGCGCGGTGATGGCGTCGACGTGGTTCTCGATGGCCGAGGGATGCGCGGGCAGCCCGTGGAACAGCGGATCCTCGGCCGCCTCGGGGCGCAGGCCGAGCCGGGTGCTGCCGAACTCGGGCGGCCCGTGCTTCCCGCGTACCTCGCCGCCGGCGACCTGGGCGAGCATCTGGCCGCCGAGGCAGATCCCGAACATCGGCACCTGCTCGGCCAGGGCCTGGCGCACCAGTGCCCGGGTCGCGGGCAGCCAGGGCACGAGGTCGTCGTCATCGGGCAGGCAGGCGCCGCCGAGCACGATCAGCGCGCGCTGATCCAGCCGGTCCGGAATCGGGGCACCTTCATGGGCCGGGACCACCCGCACCGCGACGCCCCGCTCCGTCAGCCAGCCGCCCCAGCGGCCCGGGCCGCCCCGGGGGTCGTTCTGCACCACCAGTGCCGTGGCCGTCACGCCGGTGCCGCTCATCGCGCTGCTCCTCGTCGTCGTCCGCGGCGGATCGCTTCTACCGCCGCGTCAGCTCCGCCAGCCATACATGCCCGGGGTGCACGCGCTCCAGCCATGCTCCCAGTCGGTGCCGTCGCGCCCGGTCCAGCAGCGGCAGCGTCCCACGGAAGTCCGCCCGGTCCTTGGGCCGCGCCGCCCTGGCCTTGAACAGCAGCACCAGTTCCGGCGTCAGATAGGGGATGCCGTCCGGGGTGTGCTCGACGATCTCGTCGTAGGGCAGGCGCAGTTCCGGGTCACGGCGGCAGATCCACATCCCGCCCTCGTGCGGCTCGCGGAACACGTCGAACGAGAACCGGCCGCTCGCCGGATCACGCGCCCACGTCTGATGCGTGGCCGTCAGCACCTCGGCTCCCGCCTCTTCCCAGATCCGTCCCCAACCGACCGCGTCGAAGACATGATCGGGGAATCGGCCCCGAATCACGGGAAAATCCGCCGCGGGCACCGAGATCTCCAGATCGCCATGCGCCCGCGATTGCTCCCCGCGGAAGAGATCCAGTGCCCATCCCGCCGCCACGCACCACGGCGTATCGATTCCGCGCAACCGTTCCGCGATCCGCTCCGGCCGCCAGGCATCCGCCCATCGGGCTCCGAGTTCGTCCACATCGGCCACGGTGCCGCCGGGCGGCGGGAGTTCGGTCATCGGCCCAAGGTACTGCGGCACAGGACCCGCGGAAATTTTACCGGCTGAACTCTTTCCCGCATTTACCGGCCCGGCGAAAGCGTTCGGCGTCGAACGCTACTTCACCCCGGACCGCTCCGTACGGATGTCACCCTTTGCGGCCCGGCGGCCACTATTCGTGAGCCATGGAGTCCGACTCCGGAAAAGGCCCGCCGTTCACGACGGATTTAGCGATGCTTCAGCAGCTCACGCGGACAGAATCAGCGTAAATCGGATGCCCCCGAGATGGGGACTCCCCAACCGGCACATCGTGGGCTTAACTTAGGTGTCATGACCTCCCCCCGCTCCACCTTCGGCGGCGGCTACTACGCCGCACCGTCGTTCTCCGACACTCCGATCTACGACTCCCTGGTCGCGGAGCGGGGCACCCCTCAGATCGCGCCGATCCGAGTCCCGGCCGCCTACGACACCGGCAACAGCTATCTGCCCGCCCTCCCGGCGGCGCTGCCGGCCCTCCCCGCGGCCCCCACCCCTCCCGCTCCGTCGTACGGCTACCCGCAGCCCGCGTCTTCGCAGGGGTACGCGCCGATGCAGCCCGCGCCGTTGCCGCACGCCCCGGCGCCGTACATCCCGCAGCAGCCCGCCGCGGCCCGCGGCGGCTACCCCGCGCCGCATCCGCAGCAACCGCAGCGCCCCGCGCCGGGCACCGGCTACGAGGCGATGCGTCCGGCGGCACCGCGCCCGGCTCCCGCCCCGGCGCCCCGCCCGGCCCCGGCGCCGTACGAGGACCCGTACAACCGCCCCTACCAGGGCCGGGGGTACTGATCCGGCGTCAGACACGGTCGTACGGAGCCGCCGCCGAGCCATGGGGACTCGGCGGCGGCTTCCGTGTTGCCGCTTCGGACGGTCCGTCAGCCCGGCCCGACCCGAAACGAAAGGCCCTGGGCGGGGTGAGGCCGCTTTCTCGCGCCTTCCGCGCATGAAGCACCCCGTTCCGGGCCAATACGGATACGAGAGGGGCGTGGGACGGTGCGAGCGGTGACAGGTGTATGGCGTTGGCGGCGCAATTCCCTGTGCCGTGCCACGGACCGGCGCGAGGCGTGGGTGGCCCTGGCCGCGCTGCTGTTCATGGTGCTGGCGGCGCCCTCGCTGGGCTGGGCGTGCGGGGCACGGACCGACGACTCCCTGCAGAAGTCGGTACGGGCGCAGCGGGCCGGGTGCCATGCCACCACCGCGGTCGTGGTGCGCCGGTCGCCGCGGAGCCCGCGCTTCGCCTCCGGTCCCGAGACGTCCCCTCAGCACTCCCGGCGGGCCTTGGTGGTGGCGCGCTGGCAGGCCCCGGACGGCACGGAACGGCAGGGCACCGTGACGACCGGGTCCCGGCGGACCGGTCCCGGCGCCCGGGTGGAGATCTGGACGGACCACGCGGGCCGCCCCGTTCCCCGTCCGATGGACGAGGCCACCGCCCACGCCCACGCGGTGCTGGCCGGGATCGGTGCCGCGCTGCTCGCGGCGGGCGCGGCCGAGGGTGTCCGGCAGCTGATCGTCCGGCGTATGAAGAAGGCGCGGTACCACCGTATCGACCAGGAGTGGGCCAACACCGGTCCGGACTGGGGCAGGACCGGAACCGGCTGCTGATCGGGGCAACTCCCGCCCGCCGCGCGCGCTACGGTGGACCGGCCCGCCCGGTTTCCCGGTGGGCGGTCCCGGGACCCACCGCTGCCGGAAGGCCGGTGACACGGGCATCACGCACGCACGAGGTGGGGACACAACAGCGCCATGGCACAGGGCACGGTCCAGGTGACGCACACCGGAACTTCGCGGTGGCGGCGCCGCACAGGCGAGTACGCCTCCCTCACCGCAGCCCTGGAGGCCGCGGCCGACGGGGATGTCCTCACCGTCGCGCCGGGCACCTACCGGGAGAATCTGGTCCTGCACCGCGCGGTGACCCTGCGCGGCACCGAGGGCTCGGTGGGTTCCGTGCGGATCGCGCCGGTCGACGGGGTGCCGCTGACCGTCCGCGCCTCCGCCGTCGTCTCGGACCTCCATGTCGAGGGGCAGGACTCGACGGCCCCCGCGCTGCTGATCGAGGACGGCGCGCCGGAGATCGCGGACCTGCGGATCGTCACCCGCTCCGCCGCCGGGATCGAGGTGCGGGGCGCCGCCCGTCCGACCGTGCGCCGCTGCACGGTCGACAACCCGGCCGGGGCGGGCCTCGCCGTGCTCGACGGCGCGGGCGGCGTGTTCGAGGAGTGCGAGGTGGTGTCCGCCGGGCAGTCCGGTGTCTCGGTGCGCGACGGCGCGCATCCCCGGCTGGAACGCTGCCGGATCCATCACGCCTCGGGCGCGGGTCTGAGCGTCACCGGCGAGGGCAGCGGCCTGGAGGGCTTCGGCTGCGAGGTGTACGAGATCAAGGGCAGCGGCGTCCAGGTCGCCTCCCGCGCGACCGCGCACCTCACCGACTGCACCGTGCACCGCACGTCGGCGGACGGGGTGACGCTCGACACCGACGCCGTGCTGACGCTGGCCGACTGCGACATCCACGACATCCCGGAGAACGCGATCGACCTGCGGTCCCGTTCGGTGCTCACCCTGACCCGGTCCACGGTGCGCCGCTTCGGCCGCAACGGCCTCTCGGTCTGGGACCCCGGCACCCGGGTCGACGCCAACCAGTGCGAGATCCACGACAGCACGGGCGACTACCCCGCGGTCTGGGTGAGCGACGGGGCGACGGTGATACTGGACTCCTGCCGGGTCCATGACGTGCCGGACGCCCTCTTCGTGCTGGACCGGGGCTCGCGCGCCGACGTCGTGGACAGCGACCTCTCCCAGGTCCGCAACACCGCCGTGTCGGTGAGCGACGGGGCGACCGCCCAGCTCGACGACTGCCGCATCCGCGAGACCTCCACCGGTGCCTGGTTCCGCGACCACGGAAGCGGCGGCACGCTGAACAACTGCACCATCGACGCGGTCCAGACCGGTGTCATCGTCACCAAGGGCGCCGACCCGACGATCGAGCGCTGCACGGTCACCTCGCCCGCCGAGGCGGGTTTCTACGTCTCCGCCGAGGGCCGCGGCACGTTCAACGGCTGCCGGGTCACCGGGAGCGACGGCTACGGCTTCCACGTGATGGACGGCTGCCGTACGACGCTGACCCGCTGCCGGACCGAGCGGTGCGCGCGCGGCGGGTACGAGTTCGCCGAGCCGCCCGTCACGCGCGGCGACGGCCAGGGGACCGGCCCCGTCGTGGAGGACTGCACGAGCGACGAGAGCGCGCTGCGCTCCCCCGCTCCCCCGGCGCCCGCCGTGCTGACGGCCACCCAGTCCTCTCCCGGGCTGCTCGGCCGGCTCCCCGGCCAGCGCGGTGTCGAGCCCGCGCCGTCCGACGCGCCCGCCACCGACCCGGCGCGCCCCTCGGACGCGGTGCTGGCGGAGCTGGACGCGCTGGTGGGCCTGGACAGCGTCAAGCGCGAGGTGCGCGCCCTGACCGACATGATCGAGGTGGGCCGGCGCCGTCAGGAGGCCGGGCTGAAGGCCGCCTCGGTCCGGCGTCATCTGGTCTTCACCGGCTCCCCCGGCACCGGCAAGACCACCGTGGCCCGGCTCTACGGCGAGATCCTCGCCTCGCTGGGGGTGCTGGAGCGGGGCCATCTGATCGAGGTGTCCCGGGTCGACCTGGTCGGCGAGCACATCGGCTCGACCGCCATCCGGACCCAGGAGGCGTTCGACCGGGCGCGCGGCGGAGTACTGTTCGTCGACGAGGCGTACGCCCTGTCGCCCGAGGACTCCGGCCGGGACTTCGGCCGGGAGGCGATCGACACACTGGTGAAGCTGATGGAGGACCACCGGGACGCGGTGGTCGTCATCGTCGCCGGGTACACCCACGAGATGGAGCGGTTCCTCACCGTCAACCCCGGTGTGGCGTCCCGTTTCTCCCGCACCATCACCTTCAGCGACTACGAGCCCGCCGAGCTGCTGCGGATCGTCGGGCAGCAGGCCGACGAGCACGAGTACCGCCTGGCCCAGGGGACCGGGGAGGCGCTGGCGAAGTACTTCACCGAGCTTCCCAAGGGCCCGGCGTTCGGCAACGGCCGTACCGCGCGCCAGACCTTCGAGTCGATGGTGGAACGGCACGCGGGCCGGGTCGCCCAGCTCGCCGAGCCGAGCACGGACGACCTCACCCTGCTCTACCCCGAGGACCTGCCGGAACTGCCCTGACCCTGCGGTGCCTCGACGCCGTCGGTCCCGGCGGTCTGCCGGGGCACGACGGGTTCGAGGCGTTCCAGCAGCGCGGCCCGTTCCTCGGCGAAGACCGGATCGGCCTGGTAGTCGCCGTGCCCGAGGATCGCCTCGGGCAGCGGGTGCTCGGGGGTACGGCCGTAGACCAGGGGGTCCTTCAGGGGGCCGCGGTCCACCTCGGGCCCGGGGACGTCGTCGAGCCGGACCCGGCCGCCGATGGGGTCGGTGGCCCGCCACAGGTTGCGCCAGCAGTGCACGGACCGGTGCAGCACGTGCAGCGGGCCGGTGCCGAAGTAGGCGGGGAACCAGCGCCCGTAGAGCCGCTCGATCGGTGAGCCGTAGGTGAGCAGGGCGACCCGGCTCCGGGTGTGGGCGGGCAGCTGCCAGACCGCGGCGGCGGCCAGCACGCTGCCCTGGGAGTGCCCGGAGATGACGAGCCTGCCGCGGGTCAGCCCGGTCCAGCCGGACATCCGCGAGGTCAGGTCGGGGACGGCGCGCTCGGCGTAGCAGGGCGGGGCGAAGGGGTGCGCGGCGCGCGGCCAGAACGTACCGACGTCCCAGAGGATGCCGATGGTGCGCCGGGCGGACGCGTCGCGGTAGGCGCGGCGGCCCCAGGTGACGAAGAGGATGAAGCCGAGTCCGACCATCCAGGAGCCGGTGGACTGGGCGGCCTGGGCGACGGATTCGAGGAAGGCGCCGCTGCCCTTCATCGCGAGCCCCGGCACCTTCCCGCTCACCCAGGCCCCGATGACCGCCCCGGCGCCGAGCAGCAGGGCCGCGCCGCAGATCGGGCCGAGCATCCAGGGAACGGAGTCGGTGAGTGCCGCGGCGGCTTGGACCCGGGCGATCCGCCGGGTCCGGGCGGGCTCGGGCTGCTCCTGCGCGTACTCCCGGTCGATCCCGGGTTCCATGGCGCGGGCGGCGCGCCAGGTCCGTACGAGCAGGAACAGGGCGGGCAGCGCGAGCAGCACCAGGAGCACCGGGATGATCGATGCCTGCCAGCTGAGCAGGACCGGCGGGCCGGGGATGACGGAGCTCCTGCCCATACCGGGGGTGCCGGGGCCGTCGAGCCAGTCGGCGACGCGCTGCGAGACCCCGCCGCTCATCACTCCGCCGAGGGCGCAGGCGAGCATCGCGACCACCGGTCCGCCCATCCCGTACAGGACGGTGCGGGGTTCGGGGGTGCGGCGGTACAGGCCGAGCGACACCGCCGCGAGCACGACGACGAGGGTCCCCTGGCTGATGGCGAGGAAGCTGAAGGCGGGGTCGCCGGGCAGTGCTCCGGACGAGACCCATTCGGGGCGCGACCAGGCCGCGTACGCGGCGGCCAGGGCGAGCAGCCCCAGTGCCACACCGGGCAGGTAGGTGATGAGGGCGCGGTCGAGGCTGTTGTCCAGGCGCCGTTCGCTGCGGCCGCGGCGGCAGACCACCCAGACCACCACGAGCGCGCACAGCACCAGCGCCGCCTCGATCAGGCGGCCGACGAAGCCGGGCACCGGGCCGGTGACGGCGCGGTCGTGGCGGGCCGCGGCGCCCGCGACCGACGCGGCGACGGTCAGGAACCCGGCGGCGGTGTGCGCGGCGCGCAGCCGGGCGACCAGCCGGCGGCCGTACCAGAATCCGGGCCGTCCGAGGGCGGGGACACCGGGCGGCGTGGTGCCGCCCGGGGCGGGTGTGGGGTCGTAGGTGTCGTCGTCGGGTACGGAGCCGGTGAGCGTCCGCTGCGACTCGTACGCGCTCCAGGTGCGGTTGGACAGGAACCACAGGAGCGCGACCAGGGCGGTGGGCACCAGAGCGGCGAGGGCGAGCCGGCGGCCCGGCTGGGACCACCAGCCGCCCTGGGAGGTGGAGAGGAAGCCGAGCCAGGAGCGCTGGTCGGAGCAGGCCGGGATGCCCGCGCACTGCCAGGCCGCCAGGTCGAGCGCCACCTCGCAGGCGGCCGCGGTGAGCAGCACGGTGAGGCTGAGCGCGACGAGCCGGACGAGGACGCCGTACAGGCGCACCGCCCGGGTGCGGGAGCGGGCGGTGGGGCGCATCCAGTGGGCCAGGTTGACCACCATGAACGGGAGCAGCAGCAGCCACAGGGCGCGGGAGCCGTTGCCGGAGGTCAGGTTGGACCAGCAGTAGGCCTCGGGGATGGGCCGGTCGCGATAGCGCTCCGGGTGCTGCTCGGCGTCCGTGTCGTCGGCGCGCCGGTAGATGGCGGCGGTCGCGTCGCCGGTGACACGGACCGTGCGCGGATCGTCGAGCATCTCCTGGGGGGTGGCGCCGCCCACTCCGTGGACCAGCAGTTCCAGTGCGGGCCCCGGACTCTGCGGGGCCTGGGGGGCAGGGGGCACGGAGTGGCTCGCTCTCTGGATCGTGTGGGGGGTGTGACGCGGTGTCACCAGGATCGTGGAAGGAGCCGGTGACCGCACCGCCTCTCACGGAATCTCCCCAGTGCGGCGGGGCACCACACCGCGTGGCAGGATGAGCCCGTTCGAAAAGGCTGCCGCACGGCCAGAGGAAGGACCGAACCGGCGTTGAGCGAGAATCAGAACCTGCTCGCGGAGCAGCGGCGTGCCCTGATCCTCGACGAAGTGCGCAGGCGTGGCGGGGTCCGGGTCAACGAGCTGACGCGCAGACTCAACGTCTCCGACATGACGGTGCGCCGGGATCTGGACGCGCTGGCTCGCCAGGGAGTCGTCGAGAAGGTGCACGGCGGCGCCGTTCCGGTGGTCGAGGCCAGTGCGCACGAGCCGGGTTTCGAGGCGAAGTCGGCACTGGAGCTGACCGCCAAGGAGGACATCGCGCGGGCGGCCGCGGCCATGGCGGTGCCGGGCAGCGCGATCGCGCTCTCCGGCGGTACGACGACGTTCGCGCTGGCCCAGCAGTTGCTGGAGGTGCCCGATCTGACGGTCGTGACCAATTCGGTGCGGGTCGCCGATGTCTTCCACGCCGCGCAGCGGCCGTCGGGGGCGTCCGGGGTGCGGGCCGGGGCGGCCACGGTGGTACTCACCGGCGGGGTGCGTACGCCGTCGGACTCGCTGGTGGGGCCGGTCGCCGATCAGGCGATCGCATCCCTCCACTTCGATGTGCTGTTCCTCGGGGTGCACGGGATCTCCGTGGAGGCCGGGCTCTCGACGCCGAATCTGGCGGAGGCGGAGACCAACCGCCGGTTCGTCCAGTCGGCCCGGCGGGTGGTGGTGGTCGCCGATCACACCAAGTGGGGCACGGTGGGCCTGAGTTCGTTCGCGACGCTGGAGCAGGTGGACACGTTCGTGACGGACGCTGGGCTGTCGTCCGCCGCCCGTGAGGAGATGGCGGAGCATCTGCCGGGCCTGGTGGTGGCGGGCCGGGGCGCGGGCGGCGGGTCCTGAATCCACGCACCCGACGCGTCGTTACGTGCCCGCCACCCGGTGGGCGTGGTGCCGGAATCGTCGGGCCCGGCCCAAGGGCTGTCCCGTAGTCCCCGGCGGATCGGCGTACGGCGTCGCACGCGGTGCGTCGCGGGGCGGAGGGGCGTCCGGATACTGGGCGCATCCGGACGTTCCGACAACGCGGCGAGGCGCGGTACCTGTCGTCGTGTACCCGCCGGGGGTCACGGGGCAGCCCTTAGGATCGCGGGGTGGCCGTCTTCCGGATCGAGCGCTTCACCCGCCTGCCCGCCGCCGAGTCCTGGCGCCGGGTGACGGACTGGGAGCGGCACGCCGCACATGTTCCGCTGACCGCGATCACCGTCACAAAGGCTCCGCCGACCGGGGCCGGGACCGTTTTCGTGGCACGTACCGGGGTCGGACCTCTGGCGTTCGACGATCCGATGGAAGTGGTGCGGTGGGTGCCGCCCGCCGCCGGGCGGGCCGGGCTGTGCCACCTGGAGAAGCGCGGTTCGCTGGTGCGGGGCCGGGCGTCGATCGAGGTCTGTCCGACGGATTCCGGCTCGCACGTGGTGTGGGTGGAGGAACTGGGTGTCCGGCTGCTGCCCCGGTGGTGCGATCCGGCGCTCGCCCGGGCCGGGCGGCGGGTCTTCGGCCGGGCGCTCGACGGGCTCCTGGGCCAGGACACCTGACGTCACGTCAGCTATGGTGTGCGCGACCCGTCCGCCGACCGCACGGGAGGTGCGTTCCATGCCACGCCGACTCCGTTCCGTGGAGCTCGAATTCATCGATACCGCTCCGGTGCGGCTGGTCTTCGCCGCCGAGGTGTCCGCATCGCCGGAGGCGGTCTACCGCGCGCTGGCCGACGATGTGCCGGGCTGGCCGCAGTGGTTCACGGCTGTGACCGCTGCCCGGCCCACCGGGGGCGGCGCGGGCCGCGAGATCCGGCTGAAGGGCGGTTTCACGATCCACGAGACGATCATGGCCAGGGATCCCGGTGAGCGGTACGCCTACCGGGCCGACCGGGCCGATGCCCCCGGCATGCGGGCCCTGCTGGAGGAATGGCGGCTGACCCCGGCCGGTTCGGGTGCCCGGGTGCAGTGGACGTTCGCCGCGGACGGTTCGCTGTTCTACCGGCTGGTCCTGCGGCTGGCCCGGCCGGGGGTGGGCCGGGCCTTCCGGGACGCGGTGCGCAATCTCGACCGGCGGCTGGCGGGGTCCGCCGCGTAGCCGGGGTACGGGCCGGCCGCCGGTGGCATCGGCTGCCCGCCTCCGGGTGGCGCGGACCGCGCCCCTCGCCTGCCCGCGCCGGCCGGCCGGGCACCTGGACGCGGGACGGGACGAGCATGCCGAACGGCCCGTCGCCGGACCGTCCGCGCCCCGCCGCTCAGCCGGCCCTCATGCCGTTGCCGGCGCGTCGGCCCGCGGTCCGGCCTTCGGACCGCCGCCTGCCGTGCGACACCCGAGCGGCGGGTACCGCCGCGTGGCGGATGCCGTGCGGGCGGTCACGAGAGAACGGCCGCCCGGGCCGCGTCGAGCGACGTCACGCCGTCGGACGCGAGGAAGTGACCGGCACCGGGGACCACCTGCGCGGAGGTCCCCAGGAGGCCGGCGAGGCGGTCGGTGTGGCCGGCCGGCACGAGGGGATCGTCGTCCGACCGGATGACGGTCAGCCGGTCGACATGCTTGCCGAGCTCCGTCACGTCCGGCGCCCCGTCGACATAGGCGTCCAGTTCCGGGAGGACCGGCAGCCTGTCGACGAATCCCGCCACCAGCACCAGGGTGCCGAGGTGCCACGGCCCGGTGAGTGAGCAGAGGTGCCGCAGGACCGTGAGGCAGCCGAGGCTGTGGGCCACGACGACCGAGCCCGCGTCCGGCGTTCCCACGACGGCTCCCGCCGCGTGCCGCCACCGGTCGGGGTCCGGGGCCTGGGTATCGGGAAGGGCGGGCACCACCGCGGGTATCCCCTCGGCCTCGAGCTGTCCGGCCAGCCACCCGAACCAGTGGTCGTCGGGGGTCGCTCCGTAGCCGTGGATGATCGCGGCGCGCCGTTCGGTTGAGGTGTGTGTCATGACGCCGGATGGTAGAGCTTGACGTCGGCGTGAAGGTCAAATCACCGAGGAGGGGCAGTGCTCATAGGCAGACTCGCCGAACGGACCGGGGTGAGCACGCGCGCACTGCGCCACTACGAGGACCGCGGGCTGCTGGTTCCCGCTCGCGACACCAACGGCTACCGGACCTACTCCGATCCCGATGTCGCAACAGTGGCCCGGATCAGGACGATGATCGCCGCGGGCCTGGGAACGGAGACCATCCGCCGGTACCTGGACTGTGTCCGTTCGGGCGACCACGGCCTCTCGTTGCAGATGTGCCCGGCGCTACGGGCCGAGCTGGACGCCCTGGCCGAACGCATCGACTCCCAGCAGGCCGAACTCCACCGGACCCGGGAGCGCCTGTCCGCGCTCGTCTCCGCCGCCGACCAGCAGCACGTCGGCGACGGGAGCGCCGACGGCGCCCGGCGGTGAGGCGGCAGCGCACCCGCCGAGGGGCCGGAGCGGTGGGAGCCCCTTCTCTGGCAGTCCTTGACCGGCGGAGCCGGACCGGGCGGAGCCGCCCCCGGCCGCGGCACCGCCAGCCGGGCCGTCGGCCCTGGCGGACCGGCAGGTCAGGGCCAGTTGCCGCCGGCCAGGAAGGAGTCGATGGTCGCCGCGTACGGGGCGATGTCCAGGCCCTGTTCGGCGAGCCAGGCGTCCGAGTAGTACTTGTCGAGGTAGCGGTCGCCCGGGTCGCAGATCAGGGTGACGACGCTGCCGGTGTCGCCCCGCTCGACCATCTCGGCGACCAGCTTGAACGCGCTCCAGAGCCCCGTGCCGGTGGAACCGCCCGCCTTGCGGCCGATGGCCTGCTCCAGGGAGCGCACGGCCGCGACGCTCGCGGCGTCCGGAACCTTCATCATCCGGTCGATCGCCCCGGGCACGAAGCTCGGTTCCATCCGGGGCCGCCCGATGCCCTCGATCCGGGAGCCGCAGTCGCTGGTGGCCAGCGGGTCGTGGCGGGTCCAGCCGTCGAAGAAGCAGGAGTTCTCCGGGTCCGGCACGCAGATCCGGGTGTCGAACTGCATGTAGTGCACGTAGCGGGCGATGGTCGCGGAGGTACCGCCGGTCCCGGCGGTGGCGACGATCCACGTCGGCTCCGGGTAGCGCTCCAGCCGCAGCTGCTGGTAGATCGATTCCGCGATGTTGTTGTTTCCGCGCCAGTCGGTGGCCCGCTCGGCGTAGGTGAACTGGTCCATGTAGTGCCCGCCGCTCGCCGCGGCGAGCATCGCGGACTCCTCGTACAACTTCCGCGAGTCGTCGACGAAATGACATCGGCCGCCGTGGAATTCGATCAGCCGGCACTTCTCGGGGCTGGTGGTGCGGGGCATCACGGCGATGAACGGGACGCCGATCAGCTTGGCGAAGTACGCCTCCGAGACGGCCGTCGATCCGCTGGACGCCTCGATCACGGGCTTGCCCGGCCGGATCCAGCCGTTGCACAGCCCGTACAGGAAGAGCGAGCGGGCCAGCCGGTGCTTCAGGCTGCCGGTGGGGTGCGTCGACTCGTCCTTCAGGTAGAGGTCGATGCCCCACGCCTCGGGAAGCGGGAAGCGCAGCAGATGGGTGTCGGCGGAGCGGTTGGCGTCGGCATGGACCTTGCGTACCGCCTCTTTGAGCCAGGCCCGGTACTCGGCGTCGGAGCGGTCGACGTCGACCGTCTCCGCGATCCGTCCGGCGTCCTCGTGTGTCTCGGTGCCCATCAGCCCGTTCCTCCTCGTACCGCTGTCGCCGTCTCCCGCAACCTACCCTCCCCACCTGCAAAAACGTTCACTTTGATGGGCCATAGCACTGCCTTGGCCCCCTTGGGGCCGGCGCCCGGGAGACCCGGCCCGCACGCGGCCTGGCGTACCGGCCCGGCATTGTGCAGACTGCCCATCAGAAGTGCCATGAAGGGGGCGAAGCAGTCATGAAGGAAACGGAGTTCAGTGCGACGGGGGTCCGCATCGAGCGATGGGCCCGTTCGCTCACCAGGGCCGGGCAGGTGGTCGTCAAGGACGGCAGGCTGGCCCTGCTCACCAGCAACGGCCGGGAGATCGACAGTGCCCCGGTGGTGGCGGTCAGCGCAGGCCGGCCCTGGTTCGCCGGGTCCGACGCCACGGTGGCGCGCCTCAACGGGACGCGCTACCGGCTCACGATGGGGCAGCGCAATCACGGTCCCGACCAGACCGGTCCGGCCCGCCGGTTCCTGGAGACACTGCGCAGCGCGGGCGGCCGGACGACCTGACGCGGGCGGCGGCACCGGACGACGGCCGCGAGTTGCGGAGCGGTGACCCCTGAGTGACATTGGACACGTCACTCACGGTTCACCGGTGGTGACAGCATGATCCGCACCACCGGCACCGAATCAGCAGCCGCCAGCTGCTGGATCCGTTTCTCCGTCTTCTTCCGGACCTCTTTCGGGGAGTCGCAGCCGTGATCAGCGAGCCAAGCAGGCACTGCACGGTGGAGCTCCAGGCCCTGCCGTCGCGGATCGGTCAGGTCCGCAGAATCATTTCGGCGCAGTTGCGCTCCTGGCATCTCGATCCCTTGATCGACCAGGCCGCCCTCGGCGTCACCGAACTGCTGACCAATGTCCACCGGCACGCCCGGCCGGACAAATCATGCACCGTCGAGATGGAGCTGCTGCTCGAACGGCTCACGGTGTCCGTCCACGACCACGACCCACGGCTGCCGACCCTGCGCGGGCCCAGCATGTCCAGTACCTCGGGACGCGGGCTCGCACTGATCGCCGCCGTCAGCGAGAGCTGGGGGGTCCGCCCGAGCGGCGGGGCCGGAAAGGCGGTCTGGTTCACCCTTCCGGCCCCTCCCCGGGCCGCCGCCCCGCCACCCTGTCCGGTGTACGGGGCGACGACCGACGGCCCGTTCACGCCGAGCCTCCTCACCTGGCCGGGGAGCGGCGCGCCGTCCACCGCCAGGTCCGTGGTGGTCGGCTGATCCGCCCGGCGGCGGGGCACCGGGGCGGTGGCGGTCAGGCCGCGCCGCTCTCGGCGCCCCGGCCGAACTGCTCGTCCAGGACGGAGAGCCGGCGCCAGTACTCGTCCTCCTCGATCTCACCGGCCGCGAAGCGGCGGCCGAGCAGGGCGATCGGTGCCGGCTGCTCGGCCGCCCCGGCGGCGCGGACCTGCCAGGGTGTCCGCCGTCCGCGCCGCACGGTACGGCGCACCAGGGTGGCGCCGGCGATGACGACGGCCGCCCAGACGATCGGGAGAAACAGGATCCAGGGCCCGGGTCCGCCACTGTGGGCCAGGTTGTTCATCTCACTCGGCTCCTCGGTTCGGGTGGTGTGGTCGGGGGTTCCCGACACTCCCGAGCCTCGCCCCCGGGCGGGGCGGTGTCGTCGTACGGCCGGCGGCCGTGCGCCTACCCCGCCGGGAGTACCCGGCGGTTCCGCGTCCGGTCAGGCCAGTGCGGCCAGCGGGTCGTCCAGCACCGGCTGCCAGGCCAGCTCGGCCGCGCCGACCAGGCTGTTGTGGTCGAGCGTGCACGGCAGGATGGGCACACTGCCGCTGCGCCCCCACAGGCTCCGGTCGGCGACCACCGCGCGCAGCCGTTCCGGGTCCGCGTCGAGCAGGGCGCGGTGCAGTCCGCCGAGGATGATGCGGTCCGGGTTGAGGATGTTGACCAGCCCGGCGAGCCCGAGGCCGAGCCGGTCGATCAGCTCCTCGGCCGCCCCGCGTACCGTCGCGTCCTCGTACTCCGTACGGAGCAGGTCACCGGCCTGTTTGAGCAGCGACTCCTCGGGGCCGGGCTCATGGCGGGCGGCGATCAGGAAGGCCAGCGGGTCGGTCTCGACGTCCAGGCAGCCGCGTCCGCCGCAGTGGCAGGGGCGCCCCTCGGGGTTCACCGTGAGGTGCCCCACCTCCAGGGCGAGCCCGGAACTCCCGGTGTGCAGGCGGCCGTCGAGAACCAGGGCGCCGCCCACGCCCCGGTGGCCGGTGGCCACGCAGAGCAGGTGCTGGGCGCCGCGCCCCGCGCCGTGCCGGTGCTCGGCGAGGGCGGCGAGGTTGACGTCGTTGCCGGTGAACGCGGGGCCCGGGATGCCCGATGCCCGCACCCGGTCGGCGAAGATCTCGCGCACCGGGGCTCCGGCCGGCCAGGCGATGTGCAGCGGGTTGAGCGCGGTGCCCTCCGGCTCCGCGACCGCCGAGGGCACCGCGAGGCCCGCGCCGACGCAGCGCAGCCCGCTGTCGCGCAGCAACCGGGCGCAGTCGTCGACCACTTCGCCGATGACCTGCGCCGGATCGGCGGTGACGGTGACCCGGCCGGGGGCGGTGGCCACGAGCCGTCCGCCGAGCCCGACGAGGGCGGACCGGAATCCGTCGGCGTGCACCTGGGCGGCGATGACGACGGGACCGGACTCCCTGACCGACAGCCGGTGCGAGGGGCGGCCCTGCGAACCGGCGGCGGAGCCCGGCCGGGAGTCGACCTGGATCAGGCCGAGCGCCTCCAGCTCCGCGGCGACCGCGCCGGCCGTGGCCCGGGTGACGCCGAGCTCGGAGGTGAGCACGGCGCGGGTGGGCGCGCGTCCGGTATGGATCAGTTCCAGCGCGGGTCCGAGCGCGCTGCGGCCCCTCTCCAACTTTGTCCGGGTGGTGGACACCTTGCCGTTCATGGGGGCGAGTCTCCCATGATCCCGGGCCCCGCCGGACTGCCCGGTGGCCCGGCGGGGCCCGGGGCAACGGTGTTGCGCCCGCTGCCGGGGCGCCCCTATGCTGAGTTTGTGCCGCAACTAAACAAACTACGGGCGGCCCTTCCGGGGGACATGGGCGGAGATCCCGCCGCACCTCCCTCGCCCCGCCTCCGTACCGCCCTGACCCTCTTCTTCGCCCTCGACGGCTTCCTCTTCGCCGGCTGGGTGGTCCGCATCCCCGCGATCAAGCACCAGACCGGTGCCTCCGCCGCGACGCTGGGGCTCGCCCTGCTCGGGGTGTCCGCGGGGGCCGTGGTGACCATGATGTTCGCCGGGCGGCTGTGCCGCCGCTTCGGCAGCCACCCGGTGACCGCGGTCTGCGGCGTCCTGCTCTCCCTCGCCATCGCCCTGCCCGCACAGACGCATTCGGCGCTCTCGCTGGGGCTGGTCCTGCTGCTCTTCGGCGCCGCGTACGGCGGGATGAACGTGGCGATGAACAGCGCCGCGGTCGATCTGGTCGCCGCGCTGCGGCGCCCCGTGATGCCGGGCTTCCACGCCGCGTTCAGCCTCGGCGGGATGGTCGGTGCCGGGCTCGGCGGGCTGGTCGCGGGCGGCCTCTCCCCCGCCGTCCACCTCCTCGCTCTGACCGGCGTCGGACTGCTGGTCACCGCGGTGGCGGGACCGGTGCTGCTGAGCCACCCGGCACCCCCGCCCGTGGCCGGCGCGGCGGGCGGCGGCGGCGCGCCGGGGCCGGACGGGCGAACCCGCCGCCTGGTGCTGCTGTTCGGCGTGATCGCGCTCTGCACCGCGTACGGCGAGGGCGCGCTGGCCGACTGGGGCGCTCTCCACCTGGAGCAGGACCTGCGCGCCCACCCCGGCGTGGCCGCCGCCGGATACTCCTTGTTCGCGCTGGCAATGACGGCGGGCAGGCTCAGCGGTACGGCGCTGCTGGAGCGGCTCGGCCAGACCCGTGTCCTGGTCCTGGGCGGCTCGACGGCCGCGGCGGGGATGCTGCTCGGCGCGCTCGCCCCCAGTACGTGGGCCGTGCTGCTCGGCTTCGCCGTCACCGGTCTCGGTCTGGCCAACATCTTCCCGGTCGCGGTCGGCCGGGCCGGCGCGCTGGCCGGGCCGGGCGGGGTGGCCGCCGCCTCGACGCTCGGCTACGGGGGGATGCTGCTCGGGCCGCCCGCCATCGGCTTCCTGGCCGAGTGGGCCTCGCTCCCGGTGGCCCTCACCACGGTGGCGCTGCTGGCCGTCGCCGCGGCGGTGCTCGGGTTCGGGGCACGCAACGCGGCGCACGGCTGAGCCGTCCCTCAGCCGGTCGCCGTCAGCCGAGCCAGCCCGGCCGCACCAGCCCCGACTCGTAGGCGAGCACGACGAGTTGGGCCCGGTCGCGGGCTCCGAGCTTCACCATGGTGCGGCTCACATGGGTCTTGGCGGTGAGCGGGCTGACGACCAGTCGCCGGGCGATCTCCTCGTTGGAGAGTCCGATGCCGACGAGCGCCATCACCTCGCGCTCCCGTTCGGTGAGCCGGTCCAGCTCCGTGGCGGCGGCGGGCACCTTGGAGCGCGCCGCGAACTCGGCGATCAGCCGACGGGTGACTCCCGGGGAGAGCAGGGCGTCGCCGCCGACCACCGCGCGTACCGCGCGCAGCAGTTCCTCCGGCTCGGTGTCCTTGACGAGGAAGCCGGAGGCCCCGGAGCGGATCGCCTCGAAGACGTACTCGTCGAGCTCGAAGGTGGTGAGCATGACCACCTTGACCCCGTCGAGACGGGCGTCACCGGTGATCGTGCGGGTCGCGGCCAGGCCGTCGAGACGGGGCATCCGGATGTCCATCAGCACGACGTCGGGCCGCAGTTCGCCCACCCGGCGCACGGCCTCGGACCCGTCGGCGGCCTCCCCCGCCACCTCGATGTCGGGCTGGGCGTCGAGCAGGGCCCGGAAGCCCGCCCGGACCAGCGACTGGTCGTCGGCGAGCAGTACACGGATCACGGTCTCTCCTCCTTGTGCGCCGCCCGTGCGAAGGTGCCGGACCCGCCGGGCGGCAGCGGCAGTTCGGCGCGGACCCGGAAGCCGCCGCCGGGCCGCGGGCCGGCCTCGATCGTGCCACCGAGCCCGGCGGCCCGCTCCCGCATCCCGGCCAGTCCGTTGCCGCTGCCTCCGGCGTCCGTGCCGGTCGCGGGCCCCTCGTCGTCGATCCCGAGCCGGATGCGGCCGGGCCGGTAGCCGACGCGGACCCGCGCGGTACGCGATCCGGAGTGCCGGACCACGTTGGTCAGCGCCTCCTGCACGATGCGGAAGGCGGCGAGGTCGGCGCCGGGCGGCACGGCCGGGCGTGCGCCATGGGTCTCGACGGTGACAGTGAGTCCGGTGCTCGCCGCCTGTTCGACGAGTTCGGGGAGCCGGTCGAGCCCGGGCGCCGGTGCCCTGGGGGCGTCGCCGGGGGTGCGCAGGGTGTCCAGGACCTGGCGGACCTCGCCCAGCGCCTCCTTGCTGGCGGCCTTGATGGTGGTGAGGGCCGCGCGCGCCTGTTCCGGGTCGGAGTCCAGCAGGGCGAGCCCCACGCTCGACTGGACGTTGATGACGGAGATGCTGTGGGCCAGCACGTCATGGAGTTCGCGCGCCATCCGCAGCCGCTCCTCGTCCGCCCGGCGCCGCTCCGCCGCCTCCCGTTCCGCCCTCCGGTCCGCCCATTGCTCGCGGCGTACGCGTACGAACTCCGCGGCGGCGGCGAGCGCCAGCACCCAGGCGGCGACGCCCAGTTCCTGCCCCCAGTCGGCGGACCGGTCGCCCTGGGGCGGCAGCCACCGGTAGAGCCAGTGCGCCACCAGGGCATGACCGAGCCACACCAGCGCGACGGCCGACCAGGCGGCCCGCCGGTGCCCGGCGACGACGGCACCGAAGCAGCCGACGGCGACGGCCAGGAAGACCGGGCCGTACGGATAGCCGCCCGCCAGATAGACCGTCACCGCGACCGCGCTGCCGAAGGCGGCCACCACCGGGTGCCGGTGACGGAACAGGAGCACCCCGACCGCCAGGAGGATCAGCAGCCGCGCGAAGAGGTCCAGCGGGACACGGTCCTGCGGCTGCCCCCGGGCCGCGACGGCCGAACCGGCCATGACGACGGCGCCCAGCAGGACCGTCGACGCCCAGGGCAGCCGGGCGGCTCTTCCTCCCGGCACCCCGGTCAGCCAGCGCGGCGACCGCCCCCGGGGAGGACCGCCACCGCTTCCGGCACGATGTTCTTCCATGGCCGCCAGGCTAGGACGCCGGCCCCGGCAAAGGCGTCGGCCGAGGGTGGTGGTCGCCCGTACTCCGCGGGGAGTACGCCCGGCGGGACGGGCCGCTCGGAGCCGCTCAGGCGCCGGGCAGGCCGACGGTACGGGCCAGTGCGGTGGCGGCCTCCCGGAAGAAGACCTCCCGGTTCTCCACCACCCGGTGGAACTGGCCGAAGACCTCGAAGGAGATCAGCCCGAACAGCTGCGACCAGGCGGCGATCAGCGGGGTGGCGGCCTCCGGGGGGAGGTCGGGGGCGATGTCGGTGACCATTCGTTCGGCCTCGTCGCGCAGGTCACCGGCGAGCGGCGGCAAAGTCAGGGCGTCCGCCCGGTGGGCGTCCACGACCACGGCGATCAGGACGAGACCGACCCGGGCGGCGGGGCCGATCGTCGCCCGGGGCGCGGTGTAGCCGGGCACGGGCGAGCCGTAGATCAGGGCGTACTCATGGGGGTGGGCCAGGGCCCAGCCGCGTACCGCGCGGGTGACGGCGAGCCAGCGCGCGAGATGGGGGGCGTCCTCGGCACGGGCGGCCCGGTGGGCGGCTTCGGCGGCCGCGCCCACGGAGTCGTAGGCGTCGACGATCAGGGCGGTCAGCAGCTCGTCCCGGCTGGGGAAGTAGCGGTAGAGGGCGGAGGACGCCATGCCCAGCTCGCGTGCGACGGCGCGCAGCGACAGCTTCGCGGCGCCCTCCGCGGCGAGCTGCTTCTTCGCCTCGTCCTTGATCGCCGCGGTGATCTCGATGCGGGCCCGTTCCCTGGCTCCTCGGACAGTGCTCATGGCCGTCAGTCTGCCACGCGCGCAGAGCACCAGCCAACAACGAGAACACTGCTCTTGCTTTGGAGCACCCCTCTCGTACACACTGATCTCAAGCGAGAGCACCGCTCTCACAAACTCGAGGAGTCCCCATGTCCCAGCCGTACTACCTGCGCGGCAGCGCGATGAATGTCCGGATGAACGGCCTGATCGGCTGGCTCGCCCGCCGGGGTCTCAGCCTCTTCGGCTCCGCCGAGCTGTCGGTACCCGGCCGCAAAAGCGGGCAGATGCAGCGCGTACCGGTGAACCCGCACGCCTACGAGGGCGCGCGGTACCTGGTCTCCGCGCGGGGCCATTCCCAGTGGGTCCGCAACATGCGGGCGGCCGGTGGCGGCGAGCTGCGGGTGGGCCGGAAGGTGCACGCGTTCACGGCCGCGGAGATCGCGGACGACGAGCACAAGGCGCTCGTCGTCCGCACCTACCTGGAGCGATGGGGCTGGGAGGTCAAGGACTACTTCAAGGGCGTCACGGCGCGGTCCTCGGACGCCGAACTGCTGGCGGCCTGCCCGGACCACCC
Organism: Streptomyces sp. NPDC056347; assembly: GCF_042262625.1. Lineage (NCBI taxonomy): Bacteria > Bacillati > Actinomycetota > Actinomycetes > Kitasatosporales > Streptomycetaceae > Streptomyces > Streptomyces sp. NPDC056347. Next base: position 26,738 of record NZ_JBHJQP010000064.1, read on the forward strand.
CGTCTTCCGGATCACCGTGGAGAAGTGACCGTACGCCCGGGGGAGCCGGACCTAACGGTCCATCGCGGACAGCGCCCGCTGCGCCAGCGGGTGCGTACGGACCAGCTCGGCCAGCGAGGTCGTGCCGCGGGTGATCCCGGCGAACGCGTTCCAGGCCGGGCGGAAGCCCGTCAGCACGGCGTGCAGCACTCCGGGGCGGCGCTCGAACAGCTTCAGCATGCGCCGCCCGACGCCCATCTCCACGCCCAGCCCGGCCTTGATGGCGAACGCGTAGTTCAGCGCCTGGCGCCTGGCGTCCACCGCGTCGTGCGACTCCGCGATCCGGACCGCCCACTCACCGGCGAGCCGGCCCGACCGCAGCGCGAAGGAGATCCCCTCACGGGTCCACGGCTCCAGCAGCCCCGCCGCGTCGCCGCAGACCAGGACGCGGCCGCGGGAGAGCGGCGAATCGTCGCTGCGGCAGCGGGTCAGATGACCGGAGGAGATCTTCGGCTCGAAGCCCGCGAGGCCGAGCCGGGCGATGAAGTCCTCCAGGTACCGCTTGGTGGCGGCACCCTCGCCGCGCGCCGAGATCACGCCGACGGTCAGGACGTCGCCCTTGGGGAACACCCAGCCGTAACTGCCGGGCAGCGGACCCCAGTCGATCAGCACCCGGCCCGCCCAGTCCTCGGCGACCGTGGCCGGAACCGGGATCTCCGCCTCCAGGCCGAGGTCGACCTGGTCGAGCTTGACGCCGACATGGGCTCCTATCCGACCCGCGCTGCCGTCGGCCCCGACGACCGCGCGGGCCAGCACCGTCTCGCCGCCGGACAGCACCACCGCGACCGTGCGCCGGTCGGGCACCGAGGCGCCGTGCTGCTCGACCCGCGTCACCGTCACGCCGGTACGGAGCTCGGCGCCCGCCTTCTGCGCCTCCTCGACCAGACCCGCGTCGAACTCGGGCCGGTTGATGAGCCCGAAGAGCATCCGCCTGGAGCGGCGGGTCCGCGCCAGCCTGCCGTTGAGCGAGAAGGTGACCGCGTGGATCCGGTCCCGCAGCGGCAGTTCGAAGCCAGGCGGCAGCGAGTCCCGCGAGAACCCGATGATGCCGCCGCCGCATGTCTTGTACCGGGGAAGCTCCGCCTTCTCCAGGAGCAGTACCCGCCGCCCCGCGACTGCCGCCGCGTAGGCCGCGGATGCTCCGGCCGGTCCGCCGCCGACTACGACGACGTCCCACACGGACGACTCTTCGTGCTCCTGTACGGCGTCTGCGTTCTCGCTGCTCACGATGTGCTTCTGCTCCCGATCCCACCAGTGGCCCAAACTGCTCACGGCATCCTACGGCGCCCCGCTCCCGGCCCCCGCTGTGGGAGGATCGACCGTACGTTCGTGCCGTGTGCGGCGCCGCACACCCGGCGCGCATGCGGCCGGATTCGTCCACATAACGTCGCACCCACGAGGAGCGTGCCCATGACCGCCCGTCCGATCGCCGAGACCATCGCCTCGCTCATGCCCCGCGCCAAGTCGGAGCTGGCCGAGCTGGTGGCCTTCCAGTCGGTGGCGGATCCCGCGCAGTTCCCGAAGAGCGAGTGCGATGCGGCGGCCGACTGGGTCGCCGACGCGCTGCGCTCCGAGGACTTCCAGGACGTCGCCCTGCTCGACACCCCCGACGGCACCCGCTCGGTCTACGGCTTCCTGCCCGGTCCGGCCGGTGCCCCCACCGTGCTGCTGTACGCGCACTACGACGTGCAGCCGCCGCTCGACGAGTCCGCCTGGCTCTCCCCGCCGTTCGAGCTGACCGAACGCGACGGCCGCTGGTTCGGCCGCGGCTCGGCCGACTGCAAGGGCGGCTTCATCATGCACCTGCTCGCGCTGCGCGCGCTCAAGGCGAACGGCGGTGTTCCGGTCTCCGTCAAGGTGATCGCCGAGGGATCCGAGGAACAGGGCACCGGCGGCCTGGAGCGGTACGCGGAGGCGCACCCCGAGCTGCTGGCCGCCGACACCATCGTCATCGGCGACACCGGCAACTTCCGGGTCGGCCTGCCGACCGTCACCGCGACGCTGCGCGGCATGACGATGCTGCGGGTCACCCTCGACACCCTCGAAGGCAACCTGCACTCCGGGCAGTTCGGCGGCGCCGCCCCGGACGCGCTGGCCGCGATGATCCAGCTGCTGGCGTCGCTGCGCTCCGAGGACGGCACGACGACCGTCGACGGGCTCGCCCAGGACGCCGAGTGGGACGGGATCCAGTACCCGGAGGCCGACTTCCGCAAGGACGCGAAGGTGCTCGACGGGGTCGGGCTGATCGGCACCGGCACGGTCGCCGACCGCATCTGGGCCCGGCCCGCCGTCACCGTCATCGGCATTGACTGCCCGCCCGTGCTCGGCGCGACGCCCTCGGTGCAGTCGAGCGCGCGGGCCCAGATCAGTCTGCGGGTCCCGCCCGGCCAGGACGCCGCCGAGGCGACCGGGCTGCTGACCGCCCACCTCGAGGCGCACACCCCGTGGGGGGCCAGGATCACGGTGGAGCAGGTCGGCCAGGGTCAGCCCTTCCGCGCGGACGTCTCCAGCCCCGCGTACACGTCCATGGCGCAGGCGATGGAGTTCGCGTACCCCGGCGAGAAGATGCAGGCGTCCGGGATGGGCGGCTCGATCCCGCTCTGCAACACGCTTGCCGCTCTCTACCCGGAGGCGGAGATCCTGCTGATCGGGCTGAGCGAGCCGGAGGCGCAGATCCACGCGGTGAACGAGAGCGTGTCGCCGCAGGAGCTGGAGCGGCTGTCGCTCGCCGAGGCCCTGTTCCTGCGGAACTACGCGGAGTCCAAGCAGGGCTGACCGCGGCCCGGGCCGTATCTCCCGGCCCTCGTCCGGCCCGCCCCGGCCCCGCTACGCGTTCGGCGAAGCTCGCCGAGAGCGTAGAACGGCGGCTCCGGGCGGGTCGGCCGCGTACGTTCGCGGCATGGACCTCGTCGAAGTGCTCCCCCGGCTGCATATGTTCCGCTTCCCCGTCGGTCAGGCCTATCTGTGGCGTGACGGCTCCGATCTGACGCTGATCGACGCGGGCGGCATCGACGCCGCGCCCGCGATCGAGGACGCGATACGCACCCTGGGCCGGGACCCCGGCCGGATCTCCCGGATCGTCCTCACCCACGGGCACGAGGACCACTACGGCGCCGCGCAGGAACTCGCCGACCGGCACGGTGCCGAGATCCTCGCGCACGGCGGGGACGCGGCGGTGATCCGGGGCGAGGAGACGATCGCCGCTCCGGTGATCCTGGACTGGGAGCGCCCGCTGTGGGAGCGGACCCGGACGGTCCCCGCCGCTCCGCCGACCCGGGTCGACCGCGAGCTGGCCGACGGTGACGTGCTCGGGTTCGGCGGCGGGGCCCGGGTGGTCCACGCCCCGGGCCACACCCCGGGCTCCATCGGGATCCACCTTCCGGACCACGGTGTGCTGTTCACCGGGGACTGCGTGGCCGGGGTCGGTGAGGTGATCCTGGGCGTCTTCAACATCGACCCGGCCCTGGCCATGGCCTCGTTCCGTCGGCTGGCCGCGCTGGAGCCGGACACGGTCTGCTTCGGACACGGCGAACCGGTGGCCGGCGGCGCGGCCGCGGTACTGCGTGCCTCAGCCGACCGGGACCCCGGCCTCCAGGTTGAGCACGGCTGAGCGTTCACGGGCGCGCAGCGCCCAGCGCAGCCGTTCGTACCGGGTCGGGGGCAGCAGGCCGGCCGCCTCCTCCTCGGTGACGAACCGCCAGCCGCGCAGTTCTGAGCCGGGCAGCAGCAGCCGGTCGGCGTCGGCGCCGGTCAACAGGCCGCCGTCGAAGAGCAGCCGCAGTCCGCCGTAGCCGGGCGGCCGGGGTGCTTCCCAGTCGATCACCAGGAGTTTCGGCACCCGGTCCAGCTGGATGCCTATCTCCTCGAAGACCTCGCGGATTCCGGCCTGGGCCGGTGCCTCCCCGGATTCCACCACTCCGCCGGGAAACTCCCAGCCCGGCTTGTACGTCGGGTCGACGAGCAGCACGCGGTCGTGCTCGTCGAAGAGCAGCACCCCGGCCGCCACGGTCTCCGCGGTCGGCTCGGGGGTCTGCACGATCTCGCACGCGGCGGCGGTGCCGTCGCCGACCGCCTCGGCGATCCGCTCGGCCGTTCCGTACGGGGTGAGCGCACCGGAGTCGATGAGGTGCGCGTCGCGGGTGAGCCAGCCCAGGGCCGCCCGGTAGGGCTCGATGTGCTGGTAGGCCCACTGTCGTACCCGCTCGCTGTGCTCGGGGTCGTCGGGGTCCTCCACCCGCTCGGCGATCCGCGTTCGCAGGATCGTTTCCTCGGGTGCGAGCAGCACATGGTGCACAGGGACGCGCCGGGAGGCCAGCCCTCCGAAGATCTCGTCCCGGTACTCCTGTCTCAGCAGGGTCATCGGCACCACCAGCACCCCGGGCACCTCGGCGAGCAGCGCCGCGGCGGTGTCCACGACCAGGCGCCGCCAGATCGGCAGTTCCTGGAAGTCCGTCACCTCGGCGAGTCTCTTCTGGGGCAGCAGGTGCCGCAGTCCCTCGCCGATGAGCTCGGGATCGTACAAGGTGCTGTTCGGGATCAGATCGATCAGTTCACGCGCGGCGCTCGTCTTGCCCGCGCCGAACGCGCCGTTGACCCAGACGATCACGGTTCCCCCTCTTCCGTAGCCCCCTGAGGCTTGCCCGCAACACCCTGCCGCGAAAACCCGGCCGGGGCGACCGTTGTTTCCCGAACGGAACCGTCCGGTGCCCGGCGGCGGTGAACGGCGGCCCTCAGCCCTTGGTGGAACCCAGGGTGAGGCCCGCGATGAAGTGGCGCTGGAGCAGCAGGAAGACCACCAGGGTGGGCAGGGCGACGATCACCGATCCGGCGGCGAGCAGGTTGTAGTCGGTGAAGAACTGCCCCCTGAGATTGTTCAGTGCCGAGGTGATGGGGAGCTTGTCGCCGTCGGAGATGAAGACCAGCGCCCACAGGAAGTCGTTGTACATCCAGGTGAACTGGAGGGTGCCGAGCGCGGCCAGGGCCGGGCGGCACAGCGGCAGGGTGATCCGCCGGTACCGGGTCCACACGCCCGCGCCGTCGACGACGGCCGCCTCCAGGATCTCCTGCGGCAGGGTGCGCATGAAATTGGCCAGGACGAAGACGCAGAAGCCCAGCTGGAAGCCGATCTGCACGGCGATGACGGCCCAGTAGGAGTCGTACATCGTCATCGAGTCGGACATCCAGTACGGCAGCGGGACACGGTTGAACACCACGTACAGCGGAGTCACGATCACCTGCTGCGGCAGCAGGTTCCCGGCGGTGAAGAACATCAGCAGGACGAGGCTGCCGCGTATTCTCAGCCGGGCCAGCGCGAAGGCCGCGAACGACGCGAGGAAGAGCGCGACGAGCACTCCGGGAACGGCGATGAGCAGGGTGTTGACGAAGTACTTCGTCATGCCGGAATCGGCGAACGCCTGCCGGTAGTAGTCCAGGGAGAGGTGGCGCGGCAGCGAGAAGTAGCCGTACTCCGCGGTCTCGTCGTACGGGCGCAGCGAGGCGTACACCGCGAGCAGGAGGGGTGCGAGGAAGGCGAGGGAGACCGCCGTCAGGAAGACGTGGACGCCGATCCGGCCGGGTCTCGCCCGGCGTCGGGCGGCGGGGACCGGCGGTGTGTCGCGTCGGGCGGGGACGACTGGGGCGCTCAACGGTTCTTCTCCCCTCGGTACTCCTGGACCAGATACGTCACGACGAATCCCAGGGAGACCAGCAGCAGGACCACGGCGATGGCGGAGCCGAAGCCGATCCGGCCGGCCTCGCCGATGATGTTGTCGGTGACGAGCACCGAGAGCAGTTCGAGTCCGTTGCGGCCGTGGTTGACCGCGTACACGATGTCGAAGGCGCGCAGGGACTCGATGACGGTGATGACTCCGACGATCACGTTGACCGGGCGCAGGGTGGGCAGGACGACGCGGAAGAGGGTCTGGGCCTCGCCCGCCCCGTCGATCGCGGCGGCCTCCTTGAGCGAGGGGTCGACGGCCTTCAGTCCGGCGAGGTAGAGGATCATCACGTAGCCGGTGTGCCGCCAGGCTGCGGCGAGGAGCACCACCCAGATGTTGAGGTCGGGGTCGCCGAGCCAGTCGGTGGGTGAGGTCGTGTCCCCGAGGACCGCGTTGAGGGCACCCTGGTCGCGGGAGAAGACCAGCTGGGCGATGAAGCCGACCACGGCGAGGGAGAGCACGACGGGCATGTACAGCGTCGACTGGTAGAAGCGGCTGAAGCGCACGCCCCGGTCGATGAGTACGGCCAGCAGCAGGCCGAACGGGGCGGCGACCAGGCCGAGGAAGGCGAGCCAGAGCAGATTGTGCCGGACAGCGGGCCAGAACGGCGGGTAGTTGGTGAAGAGGTTCTCGTAGTTGCGGACGCCGGCCCACTTGATGTCCCCGACACCGTCCCAGTCGGTGAAGGACAGCGCCACGGAGGCGAGGGCCGGGCCCCAGACGATAACGATGTCGAGCAGGACGGGTATGCCGAGCAGCACACCGAGTACGGCGAGGTCGCGGCCGGTGAACCGCCGCATGGACCGCCGTCCGGCGCGCCGGGCCGAGTTGAACGACACGGTCGGGGACTCCAGGTTCGGTCGGATGCCGTCGGGGCCGGTCGGGGTCAGCCGGCGGCGAAGATGGACTTCTTCTGCCGTTCGATGCTGTTGACCAGCCCGTCCACGTCGTTCGGGTCGCCGATGAACTGCTGGATCGCCGGGATCATGACCGTGGAGGCGAAGTCCGGCCGGGTGTCCCGGTCGAGGAACTGGGAGATCTGCTTCGCTCCGGAGACCAGTTCCACCGCCTTCTTCTGGATCGGCGAGTACGCGGAGATGTCCGCCCGGTCGTTGACCGCGATGTTGTTCGGGTCGCCCTTCAGGTAGGCGTCCTCGGCCTTCCCGGTGGCCAGCCACCTGAGCAGGTCCTTGGCGCTCTCCAGGGTCTTCCCGTTCTTGAGGCTCTTCGACTTCCCGGCCAGCAGGAACCCGTCGATGGGCGCTTCGACGGCGTCCTGCCCGTGCTCCGGGTCGATGACGGGGAAGGGGAAGAAGTCGATGTCGTCCCGTTCGCCCTCGGGGAACTGGGCGCCGGGGTGCGGCAGTCCGAAGACGCCCATGCCGGCCTTCCTCTTCTGGAGGCCGGTGGCCGCCTCCTGCCAGGTGCGGCCGTTGGCTCCGGGCTGGCAGTACGGGAGGAGCCGGCGCCAGGTGTCGAAGACCTCCCGGACCCGTCTGTCGGTCCAGGCCACTTCTCCGGCCATCAGGCTCTTGTGGAAGGCGTAGCCGTTGGTCCGCATGTCGATGTAGTCGAAGGTGCCCATGGCGGGCCAACCGTCCTTGTCGCAGAACGCGATGGGATCCAGCTTGTCCTTCCGCATCTGCCTGGCGAGCGCCACATACGCGTCGAGCGTCTTCGGTACCTGGTAGCCGCGGTCGGCGAACAGGCTCTTCCGGTGGAAGACGGCCCACGGATAGTAGTAGTACGGCGTGAGGTACTGCTTTCCGTCGGCCCCGGTGGACTGGTCCTTCAGCGCGTCCGAAAAGCCTTTGTATTCCTGCCAGAGGTCGCTGATGTCGTGCAGCAGCCCCTTCTCCGCGAAGAACTGCATCCGGTTCCCGGCGAACCACATGAAGACGTCGTCCGGCCTGCCCTGCAGATATCGGCTGATGTTCTCCTGGAAGGTGTTGTGGTCGACGGTGTTGACCTTGATCTTCCGCCCGTCCGACTGCGCCTCGTACGCGGCGAAGGCGCCGGCGAATGCCTTCTTCGGTACCGGGTCGGAGGAGTTGGACCCGAGGGTGATCGTCTTTCCGTCGCCGCCGGGGCCGCTCCCGCAGGCGGCCAGCAGTGCGGGCAGTGCCACGGCTCCGGCGCCGACGGCCGCACCGCGCAGCAGGCTCCGCCGGGACATCCGATGTCCCGCCACGCTTCCCGGCACACCCGAGCTGCCGTCATCAGACTGCGTCATGCCCAACTCCCTCGGAGATTAAAGCCAACACAACCGAACGTGCGCTTGGATCTCACTCCCAAGCAATCATGCCGTCAAGGGTTTTGACGAGATACCTGGCAACTGCCGTCACTCCCCTCCCAGCAGAATCCAACACGCTCCAACGCAATCAAAGGCCGCCTCCGGCCACCGCCACCGACTCCCCCGCACCACTGCGGGCCGCCGCCCCCGCAGTCCGGAAATAGTCTTGCGCTCATCCCGCCGGCGGGATTCAGCAACGGGAGCCGTACGCATTGCCGGACCGATTTCGATGAATGGACGGCCGGATGAATCGATGGTCGGTTGAATCGGCGATCAAGGAGATCTCCGATATCTCCGACGGGAAAGATCTCCAGGACGCGGGCGGGAGTCCCGGCCGGGGCGGAGCAGGGAATCGGTCTCCCGAGGGGCCGGTCCACGCCCGGTGCGCCGAGCGGACGTCATGGTCCGTGGCATCGCCTCCCCGCCGTGGGACACACGGTCCGGCGCTGCCGCGCGGGGTGATCGGGCCGTGGTTTCATGCTGCGGTGAAACGACAGTCGGACCCCATGGCGAAGGAGGCTGCCGCCTGCCACGTCCGGCGGCGCGAGGATCGCGATCTCGACGCCTGCGTGGAGCTGCTGGCCGAGGTGCACGAGCGGGACGGCTACCCGGAGAACTGGCCCGAGCGTCCCGGTGACTGGCTGTCCCCGCCCGCCCTGTCCGCCGCCTGGGTGGCGGAACTGGACGGAAGGATCATCGGCCATGTCGGCCTGTCCGAGGGCGGGGCAGGAGACCGGGCCCCGGCCCTGTGGAGTCACCGCGCGGGTGAGCCCGTCGAGAAGGCCGTCGTGATCAGCCGCCTGTTCGCTTCTCCCGCGGTGCGGGGACGCGGCGTCGGCGCCCTGCTGATGGAGCGGGCCACGTGCGAGGCGCGGCGGCGCGGGCTCCATCCCGTGCTGGACGTCCTGATCTCCGACACATCGGCCGTGGCCCTGTACGGACGCCTGGGGTGGACCCTGCTGGCCACCGTCGACCACCGGTGGAGTCCGACGGAGACGGTGACCGTGCACTGCTACGCCGCGCCCGCCGCTCCCTGACCGGCACGGCGGGCCGTGTCCGGCACGCGAGCACGCTCCCTCCCGTGCCGTGCGGGGCCCGATGCCCGAGCACCGCACGGAAGGGTCCGTGGCAGGTGATCGCCGTCCGCGCGGATCACTCGAACGTGAAAGTGAAGACCGAGCGGACCTGTTCGGCGATCTCATGGAGGCCCGCGACGCTGTCGGCGGTGATCATGGCCTCGGCGAAGAAGTTCTCCCGGTCCATCGTCACCACTCGGAAGTCCTCGAACAGGTAGCCGTCCACGACCCCGGGAATCCGCTTGAGTTCCTCCACGGAGGTGGCACTCACCAGGGCACCGACGCGGTCGGCCTCGAAGGGGAGCATGGCCAGCAGCTCGGAGCCACCGGGAGTCGCCCCGGCCAGGGCGCCGTCGAGGCTCTCGCCGAGCGCCATGCGTACCGACATGTCGATGGGGTCGACACCGCAGGCCCGCTGGGTGGCCGCCCGGTACATACGGCCGCCGGGACGCGGGTTGATCTCGACCAGCTCGCAGGTGCCGTCCGCGCGCACCCGCCCTTCGACGTGGAGCCAGCTGCTCTTCACGCCGAGGGAGGCGTACAGGACTCCGACCCGCTCCGCGAGCTCGCGCACCGCCTGCCGCACGAGCGCGGACGGCGGGGGCGAGACGAGGAGCCCCGCGTCATGGTTCCGCAGGTTGTCGTGCTCGGTCTTCTCGACCTCGAAGAGCGGGTGGAAACGGCCCTCCAGCACCGGGCCGTCGACCGAGAACTCGACGCCGTCGATGTACTCCTCGACGATGGCGTCCGTCTCCGGGTCCACCGAGTCGGCCAGCTCCTGGAGGCAGGCGCGGAGTTCCGCGGCGTCGTCGGCGCGGCGGACGAGCCGTGAACCGCCGGAGTCCTGGTCGGGCTTGACGATGACGGGGTACGAGGTGACCGCGTCGACATCGAGGGAGGCGACGGTGCCGGCGACGAACGGCAGCGCGGACAGGCCCCGGTCCGCCATGGCCGCCCGCACCCGTGCCTTGCTCAGCAGGACCTCCCGGCCGTCCTCCCCGCCCGCCAGCCCGTAGTGCCGTGCCGTGCGCACCTGCCAGGAGATCAGCGACTCCACGAAGTTGACGACGGCGGTCGGCACCACGCCCGCCGCCTCGACCGCCGCGACGAGCTCCGCCAGGCTCGCCTTCTCCCAGTCGACGACGACATGGGCCGCGCAGTGGTCGCGGTTGACGTCCTCCGGCTCGTCGGAGACCAGGACCGGGCGGCGCCCCATGTCCGAGAGCATGCGTGAGACGAGGCGCACCCCGCCCTCGAAACGCTTGGAGTAGATCAGGACGTCTCGCTCATCAGTCACGTCGTCTGTCGCTTTCTGTGTCCGGGCAGTGGGATGCGCAGTGGTACGGATCGGGCGTTCGGCGGTCAGGGGGCGGAGGTCTGCTCGTCGACGGCGTCCTCGGACCCCGGCCGTACCCCCAGCACACGGGCCTGTTCAAGGGTGGTGGCGGAGCGCAGCGGCGAGAACATCAGCCAGAAGGAGACGCACAGGTACGAGAGCCCGACGATCCAGATGGCCCGGCCGGGCCCCAGGGCGTCGGCGAGGGCACCGCCGGCGAGGGCTCCGAGCGGCAGCGTCCCGAGGGCCACCAGCCGGTAGCTCGCGGTGACCGCGCCCAACTGGTTCTCCGGCGGGATGGCCTGACGGAGGCTCACCGCGAAGACGTTGAAGAGCGCCACCCCGAAGCCGTTCACGACGAAGGCGGCGGCAAGGAGGGCCACCAGGGCATGGGCGCCGAGATCGAAGACGACCACGAGCGGGACGAGCAGCAGCCCCGCGGCGGCCAGGACCACGCCCCAGGTGAGCGTCCTGCCCACGGTGATCCGGGCGCCGATGCGCGCGGCCACCAGCGAGCCGGCCAGCGCGCCGACGCTGCCGATGCCGATGACCACACCGACGGCCGTGCCGCTGAGGCCCAGCTCGCGGACGGCGAAGACCAGGAAGATGGTGAGGAAGCACTGCTCGTGCAGGTTGGACAGGCCCGCCTGGGTACAGAGGTCCCGCAGCGGCCGCAGGGACCAGGTGTACCGCAGCCCCGATCCGATCGTGCGCAGCGCCGACTGCCGCGGCACGCCGGGCGCCTTGACGCCACGGAGCCGCGCTCCGCTGAGAGCGGCAGCCACGAAGAAGGCGGCGGTGACGGCGAAGGCGGGCGAGAGCCCCGCCTTGCCCACGAGGAAACCGGCCGCCGAGGGGCCGGCGAGCTGGCTGACGGAGTAGGTGGCCTGGTGCAGTCCGTTGGCCGAGGGGATGGAGTCCACCGAGACGATCTTGGGGATGGTGGACTGGTAGGCGACCTCGTAGAAGACGGTGGCCGTGCCGATGACCGCCGCGGCCACCACGACATGGGCGGCTGTCAGCCCCTGGGTGGCCTGCGCGAGGCCGAGGAGTCCGAGCGCGGCCCCCCGGACCACGCTGGTGATCACCAGCGTGCGGCGGGGCGGATGGCGGTCGACCACCATCCCCGCGACCAGTGACAGAAGTACGACCGGGACGAACTGCACGGCGGAGACGAGACCGACCTCGGTACCGCTGGCGTGCAGGGCGGTCACCGCGACCAGCGGTAACAGGAAGTTGGTCAGCTGGGTCCCGAAATGGGCGGCGGACTCCCCCGTCCACACATTTCGAAAATCCCTGTTCTTCTTGAGGAGAACCTGGATTTCCTTGTCTAGGATCGCCATTTCCATCCCCCACTCGGACCAGTTGGGAAATGAACCTAGCACACGCTCCATCCGTTCGCTAGGGTGCATCACGTCCCGCCTGTTCGACGAACGTTCAGAGAGACGAGGAAACGATGTCGGAATATTCGATACTGACAGAAGAAGAATTGCGGATGCTGCCGTCGGACGAGGACGTCCTGCGCTACGAGGAAACCGGCTGGTACCTTTCGCAGAAGTTGCTCAGCGACGCGGAGACCGAAACTCTGACTCAGGTCAGCGAACGCTTCTATGCAGGTCACAGGGGTCGCGAGTTGCCAAGTCGGCCGGACCGGCTGGCCGACTGGTCCCCCGCCGATGGCGAGATCCAGCGCAACACCGACTACATTCACTACCGCAATGAAACCATTGCCGGAATTCTCCGTAAACCGATCATTGCCGCGGTGGCGGCACGGCTGGCGAGAACACCGGAGGTACGCACCTTCCAAGCGACGCTCATTTACAAACCGGCAGCCCCGGAAGAATCATCCAACATCGTCTCCTGGCATTTCGACAAATACTTCTGGCCCACCTGTTCGTCCGACAACATGCTGACCGCGTTCATTCCTTTCCATGACTGCACGGAGGAGGCGGGCACCATCACGATGGTGCCGGGAAGTCACCGGTGGCAGCGGCGCCACGGCGCCGAACGGCCGGTCGGCGATCCCGCGGACGTGGCCCGTGAGTACCTTCTGGAAGGGGACGCGGAACGCAACGGTGCCGACGTCGAGCGGGTTCCCGTGCACATCCCGCGGGGGCACATGACCTTCCACCACTGCCTCCTGTACCACGGCAGCGGTCCCAACCGCAGCCCGCACCCCCGTCGCGCGATCTCGTTCCACCTCCAGGACGGGGCCAACACCTACCGGCACTACCAGAACTCCGAGGGCCGTCAGCAGCCCTACAAGCACGACTCCCTGGTCCGGCGCACCCCGTCCGGGGAGCCGGACTACACCGACCCGGAGTTCTGCCCCACCCTCTGGCCCGCCCGGGGGTGAGACTCCCGCTCCCGGTCCTGCGCGGGGTGCCGACC
>NZ_JBHJQP010000065.1:0-24265 GCF_042262625.1 Streptomyces sp. NPDC056347
AGGGAACACCCCACCCCTCGGAAGGTCTGACCTTCCGGCCGGTACAGCGTTCCAACGAGCGGTGTGCCCCTGGAGAAATCGAGGAATCCCGTGGTCCCTATCACGTCCATGCAGACGACCGCGCACGCCGTGCCCGCCACCTTCCAGCCCGCCCCCCGTATCGCTATCAGTCTCCGTCTGTCCCGCTCGGACGATGCATCCACGTCGCTAGACGTGCAGCGCAAGGCGTGCCATACGTCCATCGAGCTTGCAGGATTCGACCCGAGTACCGCCGTGGAGTTCATAGACGACGGAGTGTCCGGCGCTACCCCGCTCGCTGACCGCGAGGGCATGTCCGACCTGATGGCGTACCAGCCGACCCACGTTTGGGCGTGGAAGCTCGACCGGTACAGCCGCAGCGTGCGCGAGTTCCTGCAACTGGTCGAGTGGGCGGAGACCCCCAACAAGCGCGTCATCCTCGCCACCGCTGACGGCTCGCTGAACACTGCCACCCCGGGCGGTCGCCTCATTGCGCTCATCCTGGTAGCCCTCGCCGAGTGGGAACGCCAGATGATGACCGAGCGCATTTTGGCCGCGCACCAGGAGCGGCGGGAACAGGGCCGATGGATTTCCGGCGCTGCCCCGTTCCCCTACAAGATCACGCGCGAGCACCCGAAAGCCCCCGCTTACCTTGACTCTGATAGCGCCATGGTCCCGTTGGTCATCAAGGCCGTGGGCGAATTGCTGGCGGGCGGGAACATCACCAGCACCGCGGAAATGGTGCCCGTGGGCCGCCACCAGTGGCGGAACCTTCTTACGGGCGTGGTACTGCGCGGGTGGCGTATGCACAAGGGAAAGCTAGTCGTACAGAAGGACGGAGTTACCCCCGTCCAGTTCGCTCCGGAAGTTCTCGACGCTGTGACGTACGCGCGACTGCAAGCGCGCCTTAAGGAACTCGCCAACGGCGAGAAGATCAACCACGCGGGCACTCCCCTGTTCGCTGACTACGTATGGTGCGGGAAGCAGGGGTGCAAGATGAGCGGCGGTGTCACCAAAGAGGGGAAGCAGCTTTACAAGTGCGTCAACGGGCACGTCACGATTCTGGCCGAGATCCTGCACCCCCGCATAGCCGAGTCCTTCCGCGAGAACTTCGGAATGGAACGTCTCTTCACGGCGGTGCACGCGGGCGGGGTGGACCACACGGCAGCCCTGGCAGACCTTGAATCGTCCCGGCAGCGCATCATGTCGGCTATCGCCCTGGTGGACGGTCCCTCGCTCGCCGACCTGACAGCCAAGCTCACCGACACCAACACCACGATCCAGCGGTTGAAGGACGAGCACGACCCCGAGGTAACGACTACGTACGTCGAAACCGATACGTACCTGTTCGAGGCGTGGGAAGGCGGAAGCGCCGACAAGCGCCGCGCCATGGTTGCGGACAAGGGGCTTCACGTCGTGATCGCCCCCCGCTTCACCGTGGCGGACCGCGTGGACCTTCGGTGGGGGGTGTTCGGGGATGAGTACACAATTGCCCCTGCCGGTAACCGGCGAGCGGTGCGGAACAACCCTGCCCCGAAGATCCTGACCCCGAGCGCTTAGGACACCCAAGACAGCCCCGGTCGGTCCGCGTGACCGTCCGGGGCTTTCTGCTGCCCGGAAACCGCTCTACGGGCAGCACTCTTGGCGGAGCTGAACGACCGGGCGACAACGAGAACGCGGAACGGGGCACCGACGTGATCACGTACGCCAATGCAGCCGGCGAGCGGGCCCCGGTGAAGGGGTGGACTGGCAAGACGTGACACGGGTCCGTCCGCGGTAGGCTCGCCGCGCCCCGTGCCGACATGGAGCGTGCGGAGTAGGGGCGGCGCATCAGGACGAGTCCGAGAATGCAGTACACCCGCCCCGACCGGCCCCGGTAGTCCCTCGCGGACCGCCGGGGCTTACTGCTGCCCGTACACGGGTGCGTGGGCCCTCTCCGGCTCGCCCTTGGCGGGGCCGCTCGACAGCGAGAGGCGAAAGGGTGTTGAGGGTGTCGAACTTCGACACTTTTTAGGGATAGCAAGAAAAACCTAAAGAGAAGAGAAAACGGGGTCTCATCCAGCACCACCGACACCGTTCGGCACCCTCGGGAATCCCTCGGTCCCTATAACTGGGGCACCAGGGAGAGACCGAGCCCCACAGCCCGCCGCACAACGCGGACAGGCCGCGGGAATCCCTCGGTCCCTATAACTGGGGCACCAGGGAGAGAGCGGGAATACCGCGCACCCACCCCGAGGGGGAAACCGGCGGTCCGAGTACCCGCACTCTCTCAGCGTTGCCCGTGCACCACGCGCCCCGCGTTACCGGGGTGGCCGCGGGGGTCGTGAGGCAACGCAAAACGGGGACCGCGCCGCCCACAAGTAACCGCCCGACCAGGGCGCCAAACGGGGTTGTAAGCGCGTGCGGTCCCCACGTTGTCCCGACGCTCAATGAGCGCCAGGACGACACCATGCCCGCTGACCCAACGGCTAGAGGTGCGCGGTACCGGCCCCCTCGGGGAGAACCGGAAGCAATCCGCAGAGTTCCCCGGTTCGAGTCCGAGGGCGGGCACGCAACACAGACGGACCGGTCCTCGGTCTACTCCGCGGGGCGCAGGACTTCCCGCACACGGTCCAGCCCAACGCGCCGAATCAGGGGCGTAACGGGAACGCTGAACTTCACTCCGGGTTCGTCGCCAACGTCGATGACGCGTTCCGGGAACAGCCCCGCACGGGCTTGGACCAACGCGTCCTCGGGGTCCATGTCGAGCACTTCCGCGGCTTTGGCAAGCGGGACCGTGGGCGGTAGTTCGTAGTCGGGGGCGTTGCCGTTCCCGTCGCCGCGCACGGTCAACACGATGTCGCCGAGCGGGTCCATGCCCGCGCTCACGTCGGGCCGTTCATCACTGGTCATGGCTTCAACGCTACTGACCGCGGGGGCCGCCCGCACCGCACTTGCCGACCCACACGGGGGCAGTGACCAGAACTCACCCCAGGGGGCCACACATGCGCTGTATTGACTGCACGGAGCCCGCGACCCATCGGGGCCGCTGCAAGGCTCACCACGGGGCGTACGAGGGCCGTCCGAACGTCCGCTCTCGGCGGGCACGGGGCCGACGACGGGCGAACCGCCGTGATGCTGCTGCGAGGCTCCGCCGACGAGTGCAGGAACGGGGCTCGGCCTGGTGCGACTGGTGCTTGGGCGACTTCCCCGCGGATGGGGTGGACGTGGATCACGTGCGTCCGCTGTCCCTCGGGGGTGAGGACGTGGCGGGCAACGTTCAGGTTTTGTGTCACGGGTGCCACCAGCTCAAGACCGCAACCGAGTTCGGCGGTGGCCGTATCGGGGCCTAGCGGGTCGTCCACCAGGTTGTCACAGCGCCTATCGCTGTGGTGAGGAGCCCCAGCAGCCATCCGGGGACGCGCTGGATAGTTACATGCAGTCCGCCACAGCGGAGTTCAAAGTACGGCGCGGCGGAAGGTTGGGACTGTTTCGTCATGCCTCCATGCCTATGCGCCCGAGACCCGCGAGGGCTACCCCCTTCGGTGTTGCGCTTTAAACGCAACACCGCGCGCAACACCCCCTACTCCCTTGGGAGGTGATCCCCCATGCCCCGCAAACCCCGCCCCCCGTGCTCTGTCCCCGGGTGCCCGGAACTGACCCCCCGTGGTGGTCGCTGCCCGAAGCACACCAGGGAAGCGAACGCGGACCGTGCCTCGCGTGGTGGCGCTGTCTACACAACCCGTTGGCAGCGCATCCGGCGTGCGTACCTGTACGCAAACCCGTGGTGCGTGCTCTGTGGTCGAGCCGCGAACGTTGCGGACCATTTCCCTTTGTCGCGCCGCGAGTTGATTGCTCAGGGCGAGTCGAATCCTGATGTTGCGAAGCATCTGCGTCCGCTGTGCATCGCGTGTCACAACCGCGAGACCGCTCGCAATCAGCCTGGTGGATTCGCCGCGGAAGCACGGTCACGGCGCGAGGCGAACGAACGCCCGCCGTTCTGACCAGGGGGGTACTCCCCTCTCCTCCCGAGATTGAGCGGCAGGGAGGCAAAACACTTGCGCCGCAACTGACTCCATTTGCGCGGACGGATACGGCGAGTAACTGAATAGTGGGGGGCGTGATGGGCCGCAAATCTCTGCGCGAGCAACGGCAGTGCGCCGCGTGCGACTCCCCGTTCATGGCGGGACGTTCCTCGGTTACGCGGTTCTGTTCGCGGGCGTGCAACCTTCGGACGCTTCAAAGAGGGCCGACCAGTCGCCGGACCCGAGCCAGGCGCAAACTGCGCCATGCGGCCGAGGGGCGACGGGGCAAGCGCACATGGCAGCAAGGCCATTGCATCCGCTGCTCACTGCCGTTCGTCGGTTCGGCAAAGGTGCTCCCGTACTGCTCGGCGGACTGCCAACGCAGCGACGACCGAGATAATCGGCGAGCACGCGAACGAGACGCGTTCGTTGCGCCGGTCTATCGGGCCCGCATATTCGAGCGCGATTCCTGGACGTGTCAGCTTTGCGCCGCTCCGGTTGACCGGACAGCCAAGGTCCCGGCCCCGCACGCGCCGACCATTGATCACATTTTGCCGTTGGCCAATGGCGGGACACATGAGCCCGCCAACGTGCAGACGGCGCACTTTATATGCAACTGCACCAAGAGCAATCGAGAGGGGGGACCGTGGCTGACCCGACCCGTAGAAAGCCCGCTTTGCAAGTGATCCGCGAGGGAAACCCCGGAAAGCGCCCTGTGTCCGAGGGGGTCAGTGTTCCGCCCGCCGAACTCACCGAGCCGGATTGGACGGACACATTCGCGGACGTGCCCGGGGACCAGCGGGCGGTAAACGCCCGATGCCGGGACGTTGCGTCGCGTGAGTGGCAACGCGTCGTCCCCGTGCTGGAGTTCACGGCGGGCGTTGGAACGGTGGACACAGCCACGCTCACGGATTATTGCATCTGCGTCGCCCGCATCGACCAGTGCGAGCGCGAGATTTCCGCTAACGGGATTCTCATGCAGGGCGAGCGCGGGTGGCAGAAGAACGGCGCTACCACAATTGTCGGGCAGTACCGCACTCAGCTTGCCCGCTATATCGGAGAACTCGGCTTGTCCCCGTCTGCGCGTGGCCGGCTGACTCCGCCGGACGACCGCGGGGGCGAGGATGACGGGATCTTTGACTGACGGGCTGCCGGTCCCGTATGAGGCACTTCTAGAACTCGGGTTGACCGAGGACGAGATAGCCGACGCGGTGAAGTCCCGTCCGCTCGTCCTTGCCCACCAGGCCCCGCAGCGCGAGGGAGCATATTTTGATGTGCCCGCCGCCCGCCGAGCCATATCGGCTATCGAGACCATGAAGCACACGAAAGGCCGTTGGGGTGGATCACCGCTCAAACTCGCCCCGTGGCAGAAGGTTTGGATCATCGCGCCGGTATTCGGTTGGCTGTGGCTCGACCCCGAGCTAGGCCGTCCCGTCCGCGTGGCCCGAACCGTGTGGATCGAGGTTCCGAGAAAGGCGGGGAAATCAACTCTGTCGTCGGGTATCGGCCTGGTGCTGCTGCTCGCCGACCGCGAGATAGGCGCGGAAGTCTACGCGGCAGCCGGCTCGCTCCCGCAGGCAGAGCGGGTCTTTGACGACGCTAAACGTATGGCGCTGACAAGTCGCGCTATCCGTGGTCGTGTTGAAGTGCTCCGCGGGCTTATCCGCGTTCCCCGTACCGGCGGTGTCTTCCGGGCCCTCTCCAAAATCGCTGAAACCGCACACGGGCTGAACGTCTCGGGTGCCATCGTGGATGAAGTCCACGTGCACAAACGGCGCGACCTTATTGACGCTATCGAGACCGGCACGGGCGCCCGCGATCAACCTTTGGTCGTCTACATCACGACTGCTGATGAAGGCACCGAGGGCAGCATTTACGACGAGAAGCACACATACACCCGCCGCTGTGCGGACAACGTGATTTCCGACCCCGGTCACTACGGGGTTATTTGGGCTGCCGAGGAGGGTGACGACCCTTACACTGAGGAGACTTGGCGTAAGGCAAATCCGGGATTGGGTGTCTCGCCCTCGCTCGCCTACATGCGCCGCGAGGCTGCTAAGGCCAAGTCCACCCCGAGCTATTTCCCAACGTTCTGCCGGCTGTCCCTGAATCGCCGTATGCGCTCGTCCTCGCGGTGGCTTCCGCTTCCGCTGTGGGACGAGAACGCGGGGGCCGTGGACGAGCAACGGTTCCGCTTTCGGCGGGCATGGGGTGGGGTGGACCTGTCCGCGGTGTCGGACCTTTCGGCGTGGGTCCTGGTGGTTGAGTCCCGTAAGCCCGGGGTCGAGCTGGAATTGGTCTCCCGCTTTTGGCTGCCCGAGGAACGCATAGACGAGCTGGAGGCACAGCTACAGGTACCGCTTAAACAGTGGGCGGACGACGGGCTGTTGACGCTCACCGAGGGCGACGCAATCGACTACGGGGCGATTGAGAAACAGATCATTGCGGACTGTCGTCGGCTCGACGTGCAGCGAATCTCTTACGACCGCATGTTTGCCGGTCAGCTTGTCCAGCGTATCGAACAGAAAACCCGCGGCGTGGAAGTGGTGCCGGTCGCGCAGACGTATCTAGGCATGAGCCCCGGCAGTAAGGAACTTGAAAGGCTGCTGCGCGAGGGCCGTCTACACCACGGCGGAAATCCGATCTTGCGTTGGAACGCGTCGGTAGTCGAGGTGTACCGGGACGGGAACGACAATCTCCGCCCGGTTAAACCGGACCGCGGGAAGTCGAGCGCCCGAATCGACGGGATCGCAGCGACGGTTATGGCGCTGGACGGTTATGTCCGCCGACCGCTTAAGCGGGCTCGTGCTGCGAGCGCTTAGCACAAGGGGGGAAGTATGGCGGAGACACCGCTACAGATGACAGAGCGACTGTACGGCAAGCTGCAACGTCGCAGGCACGCGGCTAAGAAGTGGTCCGACGCGTACGAGGGTGACCGGCCTCTGTTGTTCGCGTCGCCGGAATTCAGTACGCAGACCGGCGGGCTCTTTGATGAGTTCTCCGATAACTGGTGCGCTGTGGTGCCCGACGCAACGGTTGAACGTCTTATGCCGATTGGCTTTCGTCTGGAAGATGGGTCGATCGACAAGGATGCCGGTAAGGCGTGGAAGCGTTCCGAAGCAGATGTGGAGATTGGTCTAGCGCTGCTGGAGGCTCTTATCACGGGGCGTTCTTATGCTCTGGTCTGGAATAACGATGGCAGTTGAGATCACCTTTCAGAACGCGTCCAGTGCCATAGTCGAGTACGTCCCTGGTCGTCGCCGGCTCCGTAAGGCGGGGCTCATGACGTGGCGGGACTACGACACCGAGTTTGCAACGCTGTTCACGCCGAGCATGATCTATCGGTGGCAGCGTCCGACTCGCGAGGGCGGGCAGTGGACCGGTCGCACTGTGGGGCTTTCCCGGGGCGAGCCTAGCCATGTGCCGAACCCGCTAAAGGTGGTGCCGCTGGTCGAGCTTCCGAACCGCTCGCGGCTACACGGGAAGCCCCGCAGCGAGATAGCGACGGTCCTTCCGCTACAGGATGCGGTGAACACCCTGTGGGCCCACCTGATGACCGCTTCGGACGGTCTCGCGCTGCCTGCCCGTGCGGTGCTTGGGATGGACCGGCCCGTCCGCGAAATCGTGGACCCCGAGTCGGGTGAAGTGGTCGGCGAGGAGGATCTACCGCTAGACCGGTTCCGGTCGGACCGTCTGCTGTGGCTTGAGAAACAGGGCGCGTCCATCGCGGAATTCTCCGCCGCTGATCTCGACAACTACTTGCGTGTTATCGCTGTGGCAGTCGAGCACATCGCAGCGCAGACCCGCACCCCGCCAAGCTATCTAGCAGGCACTCTCGTGAATGTCTCGCCCGATGGCGTCGCCGCATCGGAAGCGGGACTAGTCGCAAAGGTCACGGAACGCCAACGCCATTTCGGCTCGGCGCTCCGCGAGATCATGCGACTAGAGGCACTGGCACAGGGCGAGGCTCGGCGTGCGGAATCGCTCGCGCTCGGCTCCGTGGTGTGGAGAGACCCGCAGTTCCGCAGCGATGCCCAATACTCCGATGCACTGGTGAAGTTGAAGAGTATCGGCGTGCCGGATGAGGCTCTGTGGGAGCGGATTCCCGGGGTCACTCCGGACGAAATCGCACGGTGGAAGACCATGCGCACGGATGCGGCGGGCGCAATTCTCGGCGGGGACATGTCCTCGCTGTTCGGTGTGAAGCCGGACCAGGCCGGTAGCGACGACCAGGCCGACGAACCCGAGGACGCCGAGGAGGCTGCCTAGTGTCCCGCACGGCCGAACTGTCCGCCGAGCGGTACACCCAAGTCCAGAGCATTTCCCGGGCCGTTGTGGCGGCCGTGCAGGGGCTTTGGCGGGACGTGCCCGCGGACCGCATTCTGTCCGCCATGCAAGGCGAGGCGGGGCGGGCAATCCTCGCCGCGGTGACCGCCGGACAGCTCTCCGCCGTACAGGGGGCCCAACTGTTCGTCGGTGCGTCCATGGCCGCGCAAGGGGCGATTGCGGCCCCGCTCGGTCTGCTCGACCCCGCGGCCCTGGTCGGCATTGCTGCGGACGGTCGGCCCCTCGCCTCGCTGCTGCAACTTCCGGCTATCACCACGGCTCGGGCACTGGCAGCCGGCGAGAGCACCGAACTTGCGGCAGCCCGAGGGCTTACCCAAATGGCGATGATGGCAGCGACGCAGATTGCGGACGCGTCCCGTACGGCTACGTCCATCGGCATGGCCGCGCACCCGCGCTGTATCTCGTACGTCCGCGTTGTGCGGCTGCCCGCGTGCGCTCGGTGCATCATCCTGTCCGGTCGCCAGTACAGCTACTCAACGGGCTTCAAACGGCATCCCCGCTGTGACTGCGGAATGGAGCCGATGACCGATGCCGAGTGGAAGCAGACCAAGACACCCGAGGGCTTGTTCCGTGAGATGAGCCCCGCCGAACAGCGGAAGCGACTCGGGGAAGCGGGGGTCAAGGCACTGGAGCGCGGGGCGGACCTTGGACAGATCATCAACTCACGCCGCGGAATGGCAACCGCGGCGACCGGTCGGGGCCCAATGCGCGTCACGACCGAGGGCACCACGAAACGCGGTATCGGGGCTAAGGCCATGGGTGCCACGTTCGAGAAAGTCCCGGGCCAGAAGTACGCACGGGTCCGCGAGGCGCGGCTAATGCCAGAGACCATTTTTAAGCTCGCCGGGGGCTCCCGCGAGCATCAAATAGCCATGCTCAAGAAACATGGCTACATCGTTTAACAGGGGGATTTCCAATGGCAGATGACCCGCAGAACACCCCGGGCAACGGTCCCGAGGGCGAGCCCGGTACGGCTCTCGGCAGTGAGCGCCAGGGCGAGGCGGGCAAGGGGGCCGAGGGCGGCGACCAGGCCGACGCGGTGAAGACCGCCGAGACCGCCCGAGCGGCTGCCGAGAAGCGAGCCACGGACGCAGAGGCGGAAGCCGCGCGGCTCCGCCGCTCGAACGCAGCGACCAAGGGCACTGACCTTGACGCGCTCCGCGCGGAGGTACGGGCGGAGTTCACGGAAGCGCTGGTTCGGGCCGAGCTGCGCGCCGCTGCTGCCGGTCGGCTCCGTGACCCGGCGGACGCCCTTGCGCTGCTGGACATATCCTCGCTCGCCGGCTCCGGGGGCGATATCGATGCTGCGGCGGTGGCTGCTGCCGTGGACCAGCTCGTCAAGGACAAGCCGTATCTTGCGGTCGCCGAAACCGACCCCGCCCCATCGTGGGGCGACGTGGGGGCGGGTCCGCGTGACACCGCCGAGCCCGAGCCGGCGACCCCGCTAGACCGTCTGCGGCGCGCGTACGACGCGTAAGCGTCCTTTCCGCAGGAACGATCCTGCAACCCGTTCCAGGGGACGCACCAAAATAGGTGCCGTCCCCTTTTTCATGCCCAAAATCAGGGGGAATTCAGCACATGGCACTTACTCTTCCCGAGGCTGCCAAGCTCAGCACGACCGATCTTCAGCGGGGCGTGATCGAAACCTTTGTACAGGAGTCCAGCATTCTGGACCGGCTGCCGCTGCTGCCCATCGAGGGCAATGCCTACGCGTACAACGAGGAGGCAACCCTTCCGGGCGTCCAGTTCCGTGCGGTGAACGAGGCTTACGCCGAGAGCACGGGCACCGTGAATCAGAAGTCCGAGAGCCTTGTGATTCTCGGCGGTGACGCCGACGTGGATAAGTTCATTGTGAAGACGCGCGGCAATTTGAACGATCAGCGCGCTATTCAGACGCGCATGAAGATCAAGGCCGCTGCGTACAAGTTCCAGGACGCGTTTTTCAACGGCGACGTTGCCACCGAGCCGAAGGGTTTCGACGGTCTGCGTAAGCGGCTCGTCGGCGCTCAGGTGATTTCGGCGGGCACGAACGGCGCTCCGATCGTGGGCGAGGACGGCAAGGACTCTCACGCGTTCTTCGACCTGCTCGACGCCCTGATTGGGGAGGTCCCGGGCCTGACGAACGCTAATGGCGCGCTGTACGCGAACCGCGCGGTTATCGCAAAGATCAAGTCCGCGGCTCGCCGGATCGGTGGTTACGAGATGGTCCGCGAGGCTCTTACCGGGAAGGTCGTCGCGACCTACAACGGCATTCCGCTGCTCGACCCGGGCCAGACTGCCGCCGGTACGGACATTCTTCCGCAGACGGAGACGCAGGGCACGGCCGAGAACGCGTCCAGCATTTACGCTGTGCGCTTCGGCCAGGCCGAGGACGACCGCGCGGTAACCGGTCTCACCAATGGCGGTATTCAGGTGTCGGACCTCGGCGAGCTGGAGTCCAAGCCGAGTTACCGCACCCGGATTGAGTTCTACACCGGTCTTGCAGTTTTCGGTGGCCGTGGCGCTGCTCGCCTTAACGGCGTTCTCGCTCAGTAATCCGAAAGGGGATACGGAATGCCACCGCGTAAGCGGGCAGCGTCCGCCCCGAAGATTCCGCACACGGATTCTTGCGGTGCCCCGGAACGGGTCGAGAGCTTTCCGGTTCTCGATTCCTCCGGGGCCCCGCGGACTGTGACGCGGTGTCTGGCGTGCGGCGCTCAGACAGTGAAGTAACGACGGGGAGGTAACGCGTTATGGCACTCCCCGCATTGGCCACGCTCGATGAGCTGGCCGCGTGGATGCAGCGCGAGCGGGACGAGCTGCCCGAGGGGGCCGCCCTGGTGCTCGACACCGCGTCCGCCATCGTCCGCGACGAGGCACGGCAGCGTTTCACCCGGGGTACGACGACGGTCGCTCTCGCGCCCCGGGACCAGGTGGTCATCCTGCCCCAACGTCCGGTCGTAGCAGTCGAGTTGGTCCGAGCGGGCGGGCGGGAGCTGGGGCCGGATGAGTACCGGTTGTGGCGTGACGAACTGTGGCTCGACGGCTCGTACGGCTCCGTCGTCGTCACGTACTCCCATGGGTACACCGACGTTCCCGCCCCTGTGCGGGCAATTGTGCTCACCCTCGCCGGACGGGTCCTGACCAATCCCAACGATCTTCGGCAAGAGTCCGTGGGCAGTGTGTCCGTGACATACGCGGCCGAGACCATCGGCGCGAGCCTCGCCCCCATTGAGCGGGACCAGCTTGCCCGGTACCGGCCCCGCGCTGCTGTTGTGCAGCTCGGCAGGGGGCGGCCCTGGTGACCGCGCTCCACTACACACAGACGGTCGTGATCGTCCGGGCCCCGTTCGTTGTGGACCGGTACGGCAACGAGACCAGTGAGCGGGATTGGTCGAGCGCGACCCGGACGACCGTCCGCCGGGTCTCGGTCCAGCCCGTCACGTCCGCCGAGGACGACGGGGACCGCCCCGCGGTGACCACGGGCCTACGGCTGACCACGCGCCGAGGGGTTGACATCGGCCTGATGCCCGGGGACCGCGTGGTTGCCGTGGGCCGGCTGCTGGAGACGGACGGAGATGTTGCGCGGTGGGTCGTCGGGGGGCGGCTGCACCACGTAGAGGCACGGCTTAAGGAGGTGATCGGCTGATGCGCTTCCGGCCGAACATGACCGGGATTCGCTCGCTGATGCGTACCCCGGAAGCGGGGCGGGAAGTCGAGCGGATTGCCTCGCGTATCAGGTCCTCGGCCGAGGGCTCGACCGGTGGGGAGTTCCGGACCGACTCGGCGTTGGGGCCGCGCCGTTGGCGTGCTGCGGTCATCGGCAATTACCAGAAATACGGCGACGCCGAGGGCACCCGTAGCGCGCTGCTGCGGGGCATGGACGGGGCCGGTAGTGACTAGACCGGTGGTCGTCATGCCGGATGCGGTGGCGGTCGTCACGGGCTATCTGCGGGGCGCTCTCAAGGCGCACGGGAAGCCTGTGCCGGTCGTCTCCCGCGTTCCGTCCCTGCGGCCCACCGAGTTCGTCCGGGTGCAGCGCATCGGGGGCACTCAACAGACGGTCGTGTCCGACCGTCCACGGCTCGATATTCATTGCTGGGGCGAGAGCGAGTCCGCCGCGCATGATCTCGCGGCGCTTTCCCGCGCGCTGCTCGGCGACATTCCCGGGGTCCGTGACGGGGTGACCGTCTACCGGGTGACCGAAGTAGGGGGCCCGATGTGGCTGCCCGATAGCGAGACCAGCGCCCCGCGTTACGCGTTCGCCGTGGAAATCCACATGCGCGGACGCGCGCTCTAGAAAAACCTTCCACTCACAAACGGGGGGACACCTATGTCTCTTAACGCCAATGCTGTGCGCGTTGCCGTTACCGGCGCTGCTTATGTGGCCGCGCCTAAGTCCACACTTCCGACCGATGCGACAACTCCTTGGGATGCCGCGTTTACGGATATCGGCTGGATCTCTGACGACGGGATCACCGAATCCAACTCTGCGGACGCAACCGAGATTAAGGGCTGGCAGGGCGGTGCCACGGTCCGGAAGGTCATTTCGTCTAGCGAAATGTCTTTTTCCTTTACTGCCATCGAGACCAGCAAGACCGTTCTTGAGCTGTACCACAAGGGCTCTCAGGTGGTCACGACTTCCGGTAAGTCGGTGCTTGCGGTCAAGGCTCCGGGGCCGGATCGGCGCTCGTTCGGTTTCGACGTGATCGACGGCAACAGCCATATCCGGATCGTGGTTCCTGACGGCGAGGTCACCGAGACCGGCGATATCACCTACAAGGGCGACGAGGCCGTTGCCTACGAAATCACCGTTACCGCCTATCCGGGTCCTGACGGAACCGTGGCGATCAAGTATTCCGATGACCCCGCGTGGGGCTCGGAACCTGCGGCTTAATCCCGCACAGAAACGTTCCGTCTAGATCAACAAGAGGCACAGCATATGAGTACCGCATTTGACCTTGACGTGTGGGTCAAGGAAGCCCGTAAGGAACCTTTCCGTTTCACCCTGGCGGGGCAGCTATTTACGATGCCTGCCGCTGGTGAGCTGGATAAGGCGATTCTCAAGGCAGTAAACGTGGATAACCCGTCTGCCACCGACATTGAGACTCTGCTTAAGCACGGTCTCGCCGACCAGTGGAAGCAGTTCGATTCGGTTCCGGCTCCGCTCGCTGCTCTCGGTGAGCTTTTCCGGCAGTGGCAGAAGCACGAGGGAACTCCGCTGGGGGAATCCTCGGCCTCTGCCGACTCCTGAATGAGCACGGCGAGGCCATAGAAGCGGATTTGCAGCGGTACTACGGTATCGATTTGCGAGACCTTTTCCGCCCCGGATCGGGGCTCACTTGGCGTCGGCTCCGGGCCCTGGTGGTCAATCTCCCGTCCGATTCGGCATTGGCCCGGACGATGGTCGGCCCGGATTCCGTCTGGACGCTGGAAACGCAACTACTCGCGGCGGTACATGACCGCTTGAGCGAGGCCAATTGGCAGCGAGGGAACGCCGGGGCGAAAAGCCCGAGCCGGCGACCGCAGCCTATTCCCCGCCCGGGGGTCCGTACGGACCGGATCGGCGGGACGAAACGCGACGTGCGCGAGGTCGCTGGATATCTCGCGCGGTTCCAGCCGGATAACGGGGGGTGATCCGGTTTGGCTGTTGAAGTGGGAATGGGCTACGTGTCCATTGTCCCCGAGGTCGAGGGTTTCGCGAGCCTCCTGCAAAGGCAGGTCACGGGCCCCGCGGAAAACGCTGGACAAGAGGGCGGGCAGGCAGCCGGCGAGGGCTTTAAAGGCAAGATGGGCGGCATTCTCAAGGGCGGTCTAGCCGCTATTGGTCTCGCCGCTGCTGCTGTCCTGACCAAGGGCTTTATGGATGCGCTCGACCAGGGCGCTATTAACGGCAAGATCCAGGCCCAATTGGGCACGACGCCCCAAGAGGCGGCCCGGTACGGAAAGGCCGCGGGACAGCTTTACGCCCACGGAGTTACTGACTCGGTGGAGGAAGCGGCAGACGCAATATCCGGCGTCATGCGCTCGGGCATTCTCCCGCCGGATGCCACCAACGCACAGATCGAGTCCATTACTGGGAAGGTCACCGACCTTTCAAAAACATTTGAGCTGGACCTAGGACAGACCAGTAACGCGGTCGGGCAGATGCTCAAGAATGGGCTTGCCAAGGACGGTACAGAAGCGCTCGACATTCTGACTGCCGGAATGCAAAAAATGGGTCCGCGCGCCGATGACATGGCGGACACCATGAATGAGTACAGCACCAAGTTCCGTGACTTGGGGCTGTCCGCCAAAGACGCCATGGGGCTTATGTCTCAGGGTATGCAGGCGGGTGCACGAGATACCGATACGGTCGCCGACGCTCTGAAGGAATTTCAGATTCGGGCAACCGACGGGTCTAAGTCCAGTAAAGAGGCGTACGAGGCTATCGGCCTAAGCGCCGAGGGCATGACTAAGAAGATAGCCGCGGGTGGCCCTGGTGCCCGTGAAGGGCTGCAACAGGTCCTTGACGGAATCAAGGCCATTAAGGACCCTGCGGAACGCAACGCGGCGGCTGTCGGACTTTTTGGCACGAAGGCCGAAGATCTCGGACAAGCCCTGTTCGCTCTCGACCCGAGCACCGCTGTAAAGGCACTCGGGGATACGGGCGGCGCCGCCGAGAAAATGGGCGACGCATTGCACAACAATGCGGGTGCTCGGATTGATCAGTTCAAACGCTCCCTCGAAGTCGGTCTGACCAACTTCATGGGCGACAACGTGATTCCCGCGCTGACTTCTTTCGGTAGTTTCCTTGGGGCCACGTTCGGGCCCGCGCTCAGTCAGGGAAAGGAACTCGTCTCCGGTTTTTTCGGGGTGTTCTCTGGCTCGTCCGGCGCGTCGTCTATCAACGCGTTCGGGCAGTCGCTCGTATCCACTGGCACCACCCTGCGGGATAACTTTCTTCCTGGATTGCAGGGGCTTGTATCGGTTGCGCAAACGACCGTGTTCCCGGCGCTAAAGGGACTCGGCAACGTGCTGTTCAATCAGCTCGTCCCCGCGTTCATGACGCTTTACACGAACGTCGTCGGCGCGGTCGTCCCTATTCTTTCGTCGCTCGGCAGCATCCTGCTGGAGGTCATTTGGCCCGCAGTGATGCGCGTCTACGCGTCGATAGTCGAGAATTTGCAACCGATCTTCGCGGCCCTGTCGGATTTCATATCGCAGCGCGTAGCCCCTGCCGTTCAGATGATCGGCGAGAAGCTGCGCGGAGTGGTCGAAAAAGCGCGCCCGCTTATCGAGGTTGTGACCTCCGTTGTGTCGTGGCTGGCACGCCTCGCGGCGGACATTCTCGGCGCCGTTATACCCGTGATTATCCGACTCGCCGGCCCCATCTTTTCCGGGCTATTTTCGGCCCTAGGAACCGTGATCGGCTGGATAGGTGATGTCATCGGATTCGTAGGGAAGCTGGGCAAAGCTTTCCTTGACGCTGTGAAATGGATTTCAGATTTCCATGTCAAGGCGCTGATAGCCCTAGGAAAATTCCTCATATGGGTGCAGGGGCTACCGAAGAAGATTGGCTCTGCTCTCGGCGACTTCGGGCGACTGCTGGTCAGCAAGGGTAAAGACCTTGTCATAGGTCTATGGAATGGGATTGTGGGCATGGGTGGATGGCTAAAAGACAAGCTGTTCAGTTGGGCCAAGTCAGCTATCCCCGGACCGATCGCTAAAGCCCTCGGAATCAACTCTCCATCGCGTCTCATGCGAGACGAGATCGGCCGTTGGATTCCGCCGGGCGTGGTCGAGGGAATCGACGCCGAACAATCCACGCTGGACGCCCGAATCCAATCGATGGTCGCCGTGCCACGTATCGACCCCGTGAAGGTATCCGGACCCGTCCGGGTGCAGAACGCGGCGAACGCTGCCCGCGACAAGGCAATTGCGGCGCTGCTGCGGGCGCTGGAGGACGAGCGGGCTCGGGAAATCGTGGTCCGCATCGGAGAGTCCGAAATTGCCCGTGCGGCGGCCTCCGGGCATCGGCAACTCGCAAGGAGGTAAGGAGGGTTGGGAATGTGGATCGGTCAGCCCGGGGCGCTCCGTGAGATTACGGATGGTGCGTCGTCGTTCGACCGGAGCCCGGACGTTGCAGTTTCCGAGTTCCGGTCTTTGGCCGGCGGGGTGACCGTGTGGGCCCCGTCGCTAATCCCGCGCCGGTACAAGATTGCGTGGGATGCGATGGGGCCCGGGGATGCGAGCCATATTGATGGACTAGCGCGACAGGTCGCCTATATGGGGCCTCTTGTCGTGCTAGACCCGCTCGCATCCAATCTCTTGAGCGGCCAGCAATCCATCGGAAGGGGTGCGGCCTCTCAGTGGGGCTATGTGGCAACGGAAGTCAAGTTGGTTGGGGTCAACGCGCCCCCGGTAAGTCAGGTGGCCAACGTGACTGCCCTTCCCGCAAGCGGAGCAACGGAAATCGTGTGGCTGAATCCGTCGTGGTTCGGATACCCGGTCGCCAGTTGGCAGCCTGTCACGTGGTGGCCTTACAGCCTCGCTAAGTACGCGTCATCAGCAGTGGAAGGGCTGTATCTCCATTGGTACAGCTCTGCCAATACGCTGATCAGTTCGTCCATGCAGTCAGATTCAACGCGTCCACTGGTGGCGAAAGCACCCGGCAATGCGGCATTCGTTCGTCCCGCGGTACGCCTTAAGGCAACAGGCTTTTTTACTCTGGGACTGTCCGTTCTCGCCCTCGGCGATACCGCGGCAGACCTGCTCGCGGCGGGTGCCTCTCTGCCCGTGGGCGAGGGGAGCCCCAGTTTCAGCATCACGGCATACCGCAACGTTGCAACTCCAGAGAACGGCTATTACCGAGACATTGCCCTCGATCTGGTGGAGGTGACCAGTAATGCAGTCGGCTAGCCCCGCGCTTACTGCTGCCCTTGCTCTCGGGCAGCGCTCCGCCGCACACGTGCTCAGACTGGGCGGACGTGACATGTCGGCACAGGTAACGAGCTGGACCCTGGATCGGGCGTATGGGACCGACCTACCCGAGGCCGTACGGGCGTTCAGCGGGTCCACCAGCGCACAACTCGCCGTGGACGTGGCGGGCACAGGTGGCAACTCTGCACCAGCGCTGTACGGGCCGTGGGCCCCCCGCAGTACCGGGGACACAGCGCGCCCCGGACAGTCGGTCGCCCATGGGTGGGGTGTGAGCGGGGAAGCGCTGGACTCGTTCCGCGGAACCGTCCGCGCCCGGTCGGCCGAGTCGGGCACGGACACCGTACGCGTGACGGCTCTGGACGGTGCCGAGCGTCTGCGTCAGCCGGCGCGACTGCCCTACCCCGATATCCCGCTTAAGTCTGTCGAGCCCTGGACTTTGACGTACACGTGGGTTACGTCATGCACGTGGATAATAGATCACCTCTTGCGTAATGCCGGAATTCACACCTGCCCACCGCCACGAAGCACAGCAATTTTCTACGCGGCCTTTCATGGTGGTGCCGCTCCGTCTGTTGGCGCACTGGACGACTTCAAAGGGCTGTGGGGGTACTGGCAAAAGAAAGCGGCACCGTTCGAGAGCGTGGCCGACGCAACATTCACCACGCTTGAGGCAAACTACTTCCCCGCCACAGCGACAATCAATAGATCGCTGTACGGGCAGTGGCTAGAGGGTTGGATTAACAATTCCACCGGCGATCCGGCGAAAGACCAAACCATTCGCTACCGGCTGACTTACAACACCGGAAGTGGATACCGGTATATCACCATGGACGCGAATTTCTACACGGGAAAGCTGGTCGCCTACCACGGCACCAACTATGACCCGACCCAGAATCAGCAAGTCTCGTGGACGGTCACATTGGGCCCGCCGGGAACTTTTCATTTCGGCTGGTGGCTTAAGTGGAGTTCTACCGGAGTGCCGACGATCGCGCCCGTTATCACCCGCCCTGACAAGACCGTGTTTGTCGGGAACGATGGAATCCTGGCCGCCACTCCGTCACCAGCTGGTGAACTCGGGGTGATTAACCTAGTCATGACTAATGTACGTGCCGAGGCTTTCCAGGTTTCTTGGCACGCGACAAAGCCAACGACTCCTGCCGAACGCACCTTGACGGGGACGTGGACCAAGGGGGCGACGCTCGGTGAACCGGGCTTCCCCATGGCAACCTTCCCGCGTGTGAGCGGGGATGCCTGGTCGGTCATCACGGATATAGCCCGCGCAACGCTTTCCACGGTCGAGTTTGACCGCGACGGTTTCGTGCGGTGGCGGGACTACACCCGTTGGGCTCAAGTACCGACGCAACCGCATCTCACCGTATCTGCTTCGCGTGAGCTTGCGGGTTTGTCAGTCACCGAGGAAATCGACGCGTGCCGCAATGATGTGACTGTCAAATGGCAGAACTGGGAGGGGTACGGTTACGAACTGTTGGGTATCGAGGATATCCCGGAAATGCCCATAACGATTCAGGCGCAAGGGCTAATCCGGAGAACAATCCCGATCAACGACGACCGCTTTGATCCACTGCTTCCAAGACTGAGTGGCGACTTTAACGGGTTGGGAAATCTCGTCATCCGACAGAATGCCCTTACAACTTCGGCTGTTGTGCGCGGAGCTGCCGAGTTTCAGGTGATGCGCGACGGCGGAACTGTCTCTCTGACGGTTTACAACCGAACCGGAACGACCATCGTTTACCACGGCTGCAACATGGTTGCGGTACGCCCTGCTACGAACACGGGAAGTCCGGTAACGGCTCTCGCCACCGAGCGGGATACCTCTAGTCAGTCGGCGTACGGAGTGCAGTCCTATGAGCACGACGGGACGCCGTGGATTCAATACGGAGGCACGGCGTCCAGTGTTGCGAAGGCGCTTTTGGCAGCTTCCGCATTTCCGTCCCCGCAGCTTCAAAGTGTGGAGGTCCTGCCTGACCCGCGCATTGACCTGGGCGACGTGGTCCGTGTGGTGGATACAACAGGGGCTCAACTCGACACCCTTGCTTGGGTCGTCGGTATTCGCACCGAGGGCAGCCGTGCCAGTGTGCGACAAACGTTGACGCTCCGCGGCGCTGCGAGTAACGGGGCCCCCGCCGACTCGGGGCTGACACCGGACCCGCCAACGCGTCCCGGAGCGCCGCCGCCTAACTAGAAAACGGGGGGAAATGGAAGAGGGGCACGACGACCCGTTGGGCGTTCGCATCGGAGCCCGGGAAATCTACGACGAAGTTGTTGGGCTCCGCGGCGACGTTCAGCGGCTCGGGCAGCAGGGGGAATCTGTGGACGAGACGCTAGAGGATCACGAGACGCGCATTAGGGGCCTTGAGAGTGAGCGAGGCAAGTTCGTGTTGCCCGTCGCTCTGATTACCGCTGTGGCGACCGTGGTTGCTGCGGGGCTGACTGTCGCACGCCTCGCCGGCTAGGACGCCGAACAGAACCACCAGCCCCGTTCGGGCTTATCGGGCGGGGCTTTCCCATGCCCAAAATCAGGGGGATTTGAATGTCAGGTGTTGACGCCATGCTGACCGCCGCTGCTGCGGACGTCGGCTATAAGGAGGGCCCGAATAACAAGACCAAGCACGGGGCTTGGTACGGGCTGGATTACAACCCGTGGTGCGATATGGCGGTGTCCTACTGGGCACAGCAGAGCGGTAACGCTGCGGTGGTCGGGCGGTTCGCCTATTGCCCGTCGCACGTGAATTGGTTCCGTGCGCGGGGTCAGTGGGTGAGCAAAAATGCGTCCGCAAAGCGCGGGGACATTGTGTTCTATTCGTGGGACGGGGGTCCGGTCGCCGATCACGTCGGCATCGTCACCGAGGATGCCCCGGCGGGCGGAACCCTGCACACCATCGAGGGCAACACGAGCGCGGGCAACGCGGGCAGTCAGGGCAACGGGGACGGCTGCTACCGCCGGACCCGTCCGCGTACGTACGTTCTCGGGTTCGGGCGTCCCGCCTACCCGGGCAGCTCGTCCGGGGGCAGCTCGTCCCCCTCGCGGGCCCGGGTGACCATTGGCGGTCTGTCGTACGGCTACGGGGCCAAGGGTGCCCACGTGACCCGGGTCGGTGCAGCACTGGTTAAGCGCGGGTTCGGCAAGCACTACGCCGAGGGCCCGGGGCCCGTGTGGAGCGACGCAGACACGCTCAACTACCGGGACTTTCAGCGGTCGTTGGGCTACGTCGGCGTGGACGCGGACGGGGTGCCCGGACCGGCCAGTCTTACGCGGCTGCTCGGCTCGACCCCGGGCAAGCCCGCTGCCCCGAAGTACGCCCCGTTTCCCGGGGCCGCGTGGTTCAAGAAGCACCCGCGGAGCCCGCTCGTGACCGCCATGGGTCGCCGGCTGGTTGCCGAGGGGTGCAGCGCGTACAGCGACGGTCCGGGCCCGCAGTGGACCGAGAGCGACCGCAAGAGCTACGCGAAGTGGCAGCGAAAGCAGGGGTTCGGCGGAGCCGACGCGGACGGCTGGCCGGGTGCAAAGACCTGGTCGGCGCTCAAGGTCCCGGCGGTCTGACCACGGCCCGTAACAGCGGTCCCCCTCGGCGGGGACCAGCTCGGGAACGCAAACGCCCGAGTGTTCACACTCAGCAACTTTCAGGGGGAACACCTATGCAGTTCATCAAGACCCATCCGGCCCGTATCTACGCCGTTGCGGTCGCCGCTCTGGCCCTGGTCGCCCACTACGTCCCCGAGCTGCCGTCCGCGCTCGTCCTCGGCCTGGTCGCCGCGGTGCTCGGTACCGGTGAGGCTGTCCAGCGCGCCGAGGACCGGAAGACCGCCGAGACCGCATCGGCCGGCGAGGGCCCCGCGCTCGACGAGCGCCAGGACGACGACCAGGCCGACGCCGACGAGCTGTCCGCGTGAGCTATCGGCACGTCGCCTTGATGGGCCGAGCGGGGTCGGGGAAGGACACCGCCGCCGCTCGGCTCGTGAGCCGGTACCAGTTCGTTCGGGTGGCGTTCGCCGACCCGCTCAAGGACTCCGCCCTACGGCTCGACCCGATCGTTGGGGCCGAGAGCACGTCGTACGGCTCGCTCCCGATCCGTCTGTCTGACGTGGTGCGCCGGTACGGATGGGACCGCGCGAAGAACAGCTATCCCGAGGTACGGCGCACGTTGCAGAACCTCGGCGAGACCGTCCGCGAGGACGACGCGGATTTCTGGCTTCGCATGGCGCTGGACAAGGTGCGCACCGCTGACCGGTGGTCGCTGCCCGTCGTCGTCTCCGATGTGCGGTACGCGAACGAGGCAAACGCACTGCGCGCAGCAGGGGCCCTCATGGTCCGCATCAAGCGGCCCGGGGCGAGCGCGGGGGGCGAGGCCGCGCGGCACGTCTCCGAACTCGACCTGGACGCGTACCCGGCGGACGTGACGATCCCGAACACGGGGACGCTCGGCGACCTTGACGCCCTGGTGGACGCGCTCGCGGTCCGCCGCTGACCGGCGGGTGACGGGGTGGTGAAAGTGACCCCTGTCTTTCTTTCTCTTGGTTTTTTCTTGTTCACCAAAAAAGTAAGGCTATTTCGTCACCTCATCACCCCTCGCCCCGCTGGTCGCACACAAGCACAGCAATACGAGGGGGAACCATGGCCGGAGCTATCCGGACTATCAAGCGCGGGGGTTCACGGTGGTACGTGGACCCGGTAACCGCAATCAAGTACCCGGGGGTTACCAGCATCGTCGCGATGCTCCCTAAGCCCTTTCTTGTCTGGTGGGCGGCCCGGATGACCGCAGAAACGGCCGTGGCCAATTTGCCTGCCGTGGCGTCGATTGCCGAGCGGGACGAGGCGGGGGCCGTGGACTATCTGCGGAACGCGCACAGCCGCTACACCAAGCTGCGGGCCCGGATCGGCAGCGAGGCTCACGACCTTTTCGAGCGCATGGCGAGGGGCGAGGCCATCGGCCGTGTGCACCCCGATCTAGAGCCGTACCGGGCGGGGTTCGCCGAATTCCTGGACGTGGTGCGCCCCGAGCTGGTCCGCGCGGAAGATATTGCGTGGTCTGACTCGCACGAGTACGCGGGTTCGTTTGACGCGATCCTGCGGGTTCGGCTCGGCGAGGACGGTAAGCCCGACCACCTGTCCGGCGAGTGGCACACCCTGATTGTGGACTGGAAGACGAGCAAGTCCACGTATCCCGATGTCGCTTTGCAGATGGCTGCCTACGCGCACGCCGACAAGATCGTTGCCCCGGACGGGAGTTCCGAGCCCATGCCGGAATTCGACGGTGCGGCGGTACTCCACATCACCCCGGACGGTTGGGCTTTTAAGCCCGTTCGTATCGACCGCGAGGTGTTCGACATCTTCCTGACGCTGCGGAAGGTGTTCACGTGGGACCGCGACATTTCTAAGACCGTGCTCGGCCGTGCCATTGCCGAGAGCGCCCGCCGGCTCGTCACCGGTACGCAGCGCCGCGCGTAATCCCGCACCCATCACGCCAGGGCGGGCCGAACCTACTCGGCTCGCCCTTTTTCATGCCCAAAATCACCAGGGGGACCAACCAGCATGGCTATTCGCATCTTCGAGACCGACCCGTCCGCCAAGCCCAAGCAGTCTTTTTCGGATGACACCGTAGGCCGTTTCCACGGCGGAAAGCAGGAGAACGGCATTCCCGTTGCCCTTTCCGAGTGGCGCGTAACGACCGGCGACCCCGAGGTTGCCGACGCTATCGCTCAGCTCATGGGCGGTACTCCGGTCGAGACCGATTCCACGTCGGAGAATTTCATCGAGATTCTGACCGACCGGGATAAGGTCAAGGTCGTTCTTTCGGGCCCGGACGCTATCTCCTCCGACCTTAAGCTGTGGAACGGCTCGGCGCTTATCCACCACTGCGACGGTGTGGAATTCCTGTCTCCCGAGGAGGACAAGGGTAAGCCGTGCCGCTGCCCCGCTCTGATGGAGGACCGTAAGGCTGCTGCAAAGGCCAAGCGGGGCCCGGCGCCTTCCATTGCGGTCACGTTCCGCATTGCCGAGGATTACGACCTTGGCCTTTTCAAGCTCCAGACCGGTTCTTGGAAGCTCGCCGAGGTTCTGCACGAGGTGGAAAACGCACTCGACCGCGTAGGCGGTGAGGCTCTGTGCTCCATTGAACTGGAGCTGGTCGAGTACACCACTAAGAAGGGTCGCGACGTTTCTTACCGCAAGCCGGTAATTCGCGTTCTCAAGGCGTGGTCGGACGCTATCGCCGACGAGCCCGCTTACTAATCGCGTGGCGGTGAGGGGGCTCCGGACGGACATTCCCGGGGCCCCCTTTCCTGCCCCTCCCGAGGGGGATCACATGCCCATTCTTGAGCTGTGCGCAGGCTATGGCGGGCTCGGCCTCGCGGTCGAGCGGCTGACCGGTGACCAGGTGCGATACGTCGCCGAGACCGATCCGGCAGCCTCGCAGATTCTCGCGGCACGCTATCCGCACGCCCCCAATCTGGGGGACATAACCAAAATCGACTGGTCGCCCCTCGCGGGAGAGATCACCACCATTACGGCCGGGTTCCCGTGCCAGGACATTTCCATTGCAGGGAGAGGGGCGGGAATCAATGGCACGCGCTCGGGTATCTGGACGCACGTCACCGACGCCATTCGCACAATTCGACCGGGGCTCGTGTTCCTGGAAAACGTTGCAGTCATTCGAGGCCGCGGAATGTCCGACGTTCTCGGGGCACTGGCCGAGATCGGGTACAACAGTCGCTGGTGTTGCTATAGGGCATCCGCAATTGGCGCCCCCCATCACCGAGACCGATGGTTCTGCCTCGCCGTACCTGAAAACCCCGACCGCGAATCTTGGGACGAATGGCGGGGCACAGCACCCGCATATTCGTACTGGGAAACGCCCCTCGCGGGGGGGGGGGGGGGGGGGGCCCCCCCCTGCCCCCCGACCCCCCCACCGCCAAGTCCGCCGCGGCACACTGGCCGAAGCAACCCGGCGCCGGGGGCGGGGCGGGGGCGGGGGGAT
>NZ_JBHJQP010000065.1:24275-39582 GCF_042262625.1 Streptomyces sp. NPDC056347
GACCACCTTCTTCGCGCACCTCGTCGTGCTCGTCGTGGTCGCCGCCCGGAGGGGGGGGGGGGCCCCCGGCGGGGGGGGGGGGGGGGCCGGGCAATCGGCATCCGCACGCTGCCACCCTCGCCGATGAAGCCTGCTACCTACTGCCCTACTCCAACCGCCTCCGACGCGACGGGAGGCCCGGGGAATTCCCCGAAACGGACAGGTGGAATGAACCTGCGGACGTTCGTCATTCTCCTTCCGCATGGTGGGGCGAGTTCCTGCCCGCAATCCGCCGATGGGAAGAACTGACCGGCCACCCTGCACCCGCCCCGACCGAAAAGGGTCCGCGCGGCGGAGTGCGCGTTACAGCCGCGTTCGCCGAGTGGCTTATGGGAATCCCCGGATGGGTGACCACCGTCCCCGGACTCAACCGCCGCGAACAACTCAAAGCCATTGGCAATGGAGTGTGCCCGCCGCAGGCTTACGCGGCATTCCGACACCTGCTGACGCACAGCGATATTCCTAGGGGTACACATGGGGAAGAGAGGCGTAATCACGGACTACGCCGGCGAGGAACTGTATCCGGGGGACCTGGTCGCCTATGCCGCACGACAGGGGAACCGGGTACGGCTCGCGGACGCGCTCGTACGACGAGTCACGACCCGCATAGAGGGCGGACGGCTCCGGCCGATGCTGCTCGTACGGCCGACCGGAATTGAGTCCGGGTTCACTAAGCGGCGCTCTCTGCGCTCCGAGTGGATTTCCGCCGAACACGTCCGGCTGATTCTGCCCGACGCCACGGGCGAGCGAGACCAGTAACACGGACGACCGAAAGGGCTGGACGTACCCGCGCGGTGTGTCCAGCCCTTCCGCATGGGGGGATGAATGATCTACAAAATCAGTGCCGAGAACGCCCCGCCGATTGGCGACGTGCGCGAACTCGGCACCGGGGACGACCTGTTCCTAGTACCAGGGTGGAAGAACCGGCCCGACTGGATTCGGTATCTCGCTGCTGCGGCCCACGCCATGGCACGCGGATGCGTGATCCACCAGGGGGCCGACCATGGCTAACCCCAACAAGACCCGTGGGACTGCTTGGGAAAGCGCGGTCCGGAACTTCCTTAACGCGTTCCTCGGGCTCGTGGACGACGACGGGGTGTTTCTCGACCCGTTCGACGGAATGAACGTCCGCAGACCGGCGCAGGAAGGGGCACGGGATATCGGCGACGTGCACGCCGTGCCGTTCATTCTGGAATGCAAGGACGTGAAGAGCCCAGCAGTTCCGACGTGGCTCCGGCAAGCCCATGTGGAAGCCGTGAACGCGGGCTTCCCGTACGGGGTCGTAGTGCACAAGGTGCGCGGGCTCGGCGTGCGCTCGGGACGTGTGCATTTTGACGTACGTACGTGGACCCGGACACGTACAGCCCTCGGGCTGCCCTCCCGCGTCATGGCCGAGCGGTACGGGTTCACCGCCACCGTGCGAGGGCTCGACTCCGGCCGCTGGTACCTGACGACCGACGTTGAACGGTTCGCCGAGCTGGTGCACGACGTGCGGGCGGTGTCACGTGCTGTTCGCTGATCTGCTGGGGCGGTTCGACCAGGTATCCAGCGAGGCAGACGGCGGTTACTCGGCGCTGTGCCCCGCACACTCCGATTCGCGGCCCTCGCTGCGTCTATGGAGGGGCGAGGACGGAAAGGCCCGGCTGACGTGTCGGGCCGGCTGTGACACGGCCGACGTGATCAGCGCGGTACGCCTCTCCTGGTCCGACCTGTTCGACGTAACCGGCCCGGGGGCCATGGTCGCAGCGGGACGCCCGCAGATCGTCCCCGTCGCGCAGACTGCCGCACTCGCGGCGTACGTGGACCGTGCCTCGCTCGCCCTCGGCGACTACGCGGCCGAGTGGTCCGGGCGGGCCCGGGACTACCTCGCGAAGCGGTTCGGGCTCGACCTGGAGACCGCCGCGGAACTCGGGCTCGGCGTGGACGACGGGCACCAGGGCGAGGGGTTTCCGCACCTGTCCCGGGCCTACCGCTCTTACGCACGGCTGACCGTCCCTCTGTACGGGTTCGACGGGACGACCCGCGGGCTACAGGGGCGGGACCTGACCGGCGACTGTCCGGGGCGGTGGGTGTCCCTGATGAACCCGCGCGGGTTCCGATGGGCCCCGTACGGGGTCATGCGCGGGCAGGGCGGATATGGCACGGTCCTGGTCACCGAGGGCCCCGGGGACGGTCTGACGGCTGTTGCCGTGGGCTATGACGCGGTGGTGGTCCGCGGTGCCTCGCTCGCTGGCTCGCCCGAGCTGGTTGCCGAACTCGCCGAGGGTCTGCGCGGACAGCTCGTCATCATCTGCGGCGACAACGACCGTGCGGGCAACGGGTTTTCGCAGCGTCTCGCCGAGGGGTTGACCGCCCACGGGGTCACCGCGTACGTGCTCGACATTCCCCACCAGGGCGACGACCTGACCGACTGGCGGGCACGCGACCCCGCCGCGTTCCCTGCCGAGCTGCACCGCGCGGTCAAGGCGGCCCGACCCGCGCGGGACACCGCAGAGGTTCAAGACGCCGCCCGAGCAACAGAGTTGGCGAACCGGACGGGGGCCGACTCGGTGTCCCGGGACCAGGGCAGCGAGGCCGCACGCATCCTGTCGGACCTGGTGGGGCAGTACGGCGAGAGCGACGCCATGAACGCTCATGCCCTGGTCGCGTTCAACAACGGGCGCATCCGCTATGCGGCGGGGCTCGGGTTCTATACGTGGGACGGACGGATTTGGGTCCGCTCAGACATGCGGGTGAGGCAGGAAATCCACCGCATGGGGGCCGCCCTGGTGCTCGCGGGTCAGAATCAGTTGGCCCGTGGTTTCACCATGACCAGTCGCATTGACGCGCTGCTGACCGAGCTTTGTTCTGTCCCTAACGTCAGCATCGGCGCCACCGATTTTGACGACCGTCCCGACTTGCTGAACTTCCGCAACGGCACGGTCGATCTGCGCACGGGCCTTTTGTGCCCGCACGACCAGGCCGACCTACTGACGTACGCGCTTGATATCGACTACAACCCGAACGCAACGTGTCCACGGTGGGAGACATTCCTAGAGGAAATCTTTCCCGGGATGCCGGACATGCCCGCGTACATACAGCGCATGGTCGGGTACGGCATCACAGGCCACACCACGGAACAGGCATTTAGTGTTCTCTGGGGCAAGGGCGCCAACGGCAAAAGCGTTCTCGTGGACACGCTGACTTCCGTTTTCCGGGCAATTTCCCGGACGACTCCGTTTAGCACATTCGAGGAACGCAAGAGCGGCGGTATCCCCAACGATATTGCGGCATTGCGTGGCGCCCGGCTCGTCATGGCATCCGAGGGCGAGAGCGGAAAGCCCATGTCGGAATCAATCCTTAAGCGGGTCACCGGTAAGGACATGATCTCGGCAAGGTTCTTGCGTCAGGAATTCTTCGAGTTCCGACCGTCGTTCCTGTTGCTGTTGGCGACGAACCACAAGCCCAAGTTTAAGAGCCAGGACGAGGGGCTTTGGCGACGGGTCAAGCTGCTGCCTTTCACACGGTGGTTTGCTCCCGAGGAACGCGACCCCGCACTAGACAGGAAGTTGCTTGCCGAGGCCGAGGGAATCGCCGCATGGGCGGTGCGCGGGGCGGTGTCCTGGTACCGCGAGGGACTGCGAGACCCGCAGGTCATCACAGGTGCGTCGCAGGAGTACCGAGAGACCTCGGACCCGCTCGCGGGCTTCCTGCCGGGCGTTCTGGAATGGGTCGACGACGCGGTGACCATGAGCGGAAACGACGCCTTTAACACGTATTTGGAATGGTGCGAGGCTGAGAATCTTCCGGGCCGTGAACGCTGGACCCGGCAGGCGTTCTATTCCGCCATGGAGGAACGCGGAGCCACCAAGAAGCGCACCAACAAGGGTATTTCCCTCGGTGGTCTGCGCCTTGCCGACGAGAGCCCCGAACAGACCGGCCCGGGGATCTTCGGCAGTTAGTCGATACACATGCGGGGCCGTTTACCTTGACCAGGTGGGCGGCCCCCTTTTTTTTTGCTTTCAGGGGGAAGCATGATCGAGCTACGGCACGAGATAGCCGGCGAGACCGTCACTGTTCACGTGCCCGAGACCACCGAGGATCTAAACAAGTTCTGGGAGTGGCTTTACCGGGCACGCGAGCGGGGCCCCATCGCCATTGATACCGAAACCACGGGCCTAGAGGTATTCAGTCCGTCGTTTCGTCTGCGCACGGTGCAATTCGGCGATGCGCACGATGCGTGGGTGATCCTGTACGAGCGGGGCGGATATCACGAGTCATACGCCCGTGACGCGCTCTTGCGCTGCCGAGAACTCCTGATTCACAACGCGTCCTATGACTGGCTTGTCCTCGGGCAGTGCGCCGGAATTCCCATGGAAGACCTGACGCCGTGGACGACAGATACCCGCATTCTCGCGGCACTTATCGACCCGCGGCAGCCCTCCGAGGGCGGGGCAGGAACCGCGCTCAAGCCACTATCGGCAAAGTGGGTGGACCCGGCAGCCCCGGACACTCAGGGCGGGCTTACAAGGGTTTTTCGCTCGCTTGGACTCACCAAAGAAACCGGGTGGGCGGGAATCCCGCTCACGCACCCAACGTATCTGCTGTACGCGGGTCTCGATGTGATTCTCACGGCCCGACTCGCCCCCGCGCTCCGCGCCGAGCTGGTGCGCGTCGGCGTCCGTCCCGAGCTGGTGGCGTACGAGCACGAGCTAGCTCGGCTCTGCGCGGTCATGCAGCGTCGCGGGCTGCTGGTGGACCAGGACTACGCGGCCCCGCTCGCCCGCCGGCTCGCCGAGGAGGCCGAACGGTTCGGCGCGGTGGCAGCTCGGTACGGAGTGACCTCTGTCGGCAGCCCCGCACAGGTGGCGGAAGCCCTCGGGGCCATGGGCGAGACGCTGACCGAGCGGACCGACGCGGGCGCCCTCAAGGTGGACAAGGCGGTGTTGCTGCCCCTCGCGGACCTTGACCGGGACTGGCAGCGCATCGGGGCCCGTGAGCCAAATCCCCTTGCGTACGCGGTACTTCGGGCCAAGAGGGCCGCGAAGTGGGGCACGTCCTACGCCGAGCGGTTCATGACCAAGCTCGACGCCGCGGGACGGCTGCACGCGGTGATAGCGCCCCTCGCGGCACGCACGGGCCGCATGTCCGTGACGGACGGGCTGCACCAGCTCCCGAGTTCGGACCACGTGATCCGGCGCGCGATCCTTGCCGAGCCCGGACACGTCATGATCTCCACCGACTTTCAGGCAATTGAAATGCGGGTCCTCGCCGCCCTCGCCAACGTCCGCAGGATGAAAGAAGGATTCCTAAGCGGTGGCGAGAAATTCGATATCCACGCCTATACCGCGAGGCTCATCAAGGGCAACCAGGCCACCACGAAAGACCGGAAGGTCTTCAAGGGGGCGGGGTTCGGAAAGGTTTACGGCGGCGGCATCCGCACGATTGCCCGGCAGACCGGAGCCACCGAGGCCGAGATTGCGCAAGCGGTCGCCGCATACGACCGAGCCTTTCCGGAGATCAAGCGGGCGTCGGCACGGTGGCAGCGCGAGGCTTACCAAAACGGCATGGTCTTTGTCTCGGCTACCGGCCGCAGGCTTCCTCTCGACCGGGACCGCAGTTACGCCGTGGTCAATTACGCCTGCCAAAGCGTTGCCCGCGATGTGCTCGGACAGGCCATGCTGAATGTCGAGTCCGCCGGACTGCTCGAATACTGCCGCCTGCCTATTCACGATGAGCTGTTGGCGTCGGCCCCCGCGAAGGAGGCCGAGGAGATTGCCCGCGAGTTCAAACGCTGCATGACCTGGACCCTGTACGGCGTGCCCATCGAGGCAGACGCGGAAATCGGCGGGCGGTCGTGGGGCAGCCTGTACGGAGCCGATTTCTAGTAACACAGCGTCGGCTCTTTTGCCGGGATGCATACACCGTCTGTAGCCAAAAGGAAGGCTTAGTAAGACCCGCGAGCGGCCCCCACGGTTGCCCTCTCCAGAGTCACGGATGAGTTACCGGAAGCACCCAATACTCGTTCTCAGGTAGCGATCCACACCATTCCAATCATCCTCAGGGATGATGCGCTGCCGCGCCTGCTACTCGGCGTAGTCAAAAAGTCTCGGCTTGGGTCACGAACTCGGAAGTACACCCCTGTTGTCCATATAGGTCCGTAGTAACACCTTTGCCGCACCCCTGCATTCAAGCGAAACCTTGAATGCAGCAGCGATACGGCAATGCGCAAGCCCCGTCCTGCACCACCCGGGACGGGGCTTTTTCATGCCCTTATCCATGCGCATTGGCTAAGCGGTCTAGGGCCCTTTCTGGGCTCTATCGCGCCGTTCCGGGAATCCCTCGGTCCCTATATGGGCCAACAACTCCCACTCGGAACGGTGTCCCTTGATTCGCCTCACGCACACCCAGATTGCCGACGCCAAAAACAACGACCTGGACGCGATATCGTCGGTCATTCGGGAAACGGAAGAACTCGTAATAGCCCGCACACACAGGTTCGCCACGAATAACGGGCAGATAGACAGGGACCTGATGGACGACCTTGCACAGGTCGGACGAATAGCCGTATGGGAATCCCTCGGGGCGTTCGCGGGTGACGAGCCCTCACAGTTCATGGCCCACATTGACCGAAGCATTACCCGGGCAATGGCGGACACCCGACGCGAGGCCACCCGCCCCGGGGTCAGCGTCTACACCGCAAAGCGGTTTGAACAAGCACTCTCCCTCGCAGCCGGCGACCCGTACGACGCCGAGCGCATCGCCGCCTCAGAAGAAATGGAAGGCGAAAAGCTGTCGCCGGACCTTGCCTACGCGGCGCGGCTGTCCTGGCTCGGCCTTGACTCGCTCGACCGCCCGTATAACGCGGGGCAGTTCGGCGACAGCTACACACTCGGGGACGCGATTGCGCGAGAAATGAACGTGCCCGCGGACCTGGTGGACTCCGCCGACATCGCGAGCCACCGACGCCGCGTGATCCGCGAGCAAGTCCACCGCAGCTTGGGCCTGTTGAGCGAGCGGCAGCGTCATGTACTCAAGGCTGCACACGGAATCTCGCCGGTCCCGCAGTACGTCCCTGGTGCCGACGACGCCGAGTTGGGCGCCGAGCTGGGCGCCACCGCCTACCAGGTCCAGCAGGCGCGCACTAAGGGGCAGAAACGTTTCTCCGAGCTGTACCGGGCGGGGGCACAGGCGTGGTGACCCTGCCGACCCACGACGGCGGGACTGTCGAGATCACGCGGCGCGGCGTCCTGGTGGATCTTCACGTTCGGGACGCCGAGGGCCGCACGGTCGCGACCGTCGTACGCCGAGCCGGCGACGCTGCGCTACTACTCTCCGTAGGTCGGGATGCGACGCAGCGTCGACTCCCGCCGCGTGAACGGGAGTTCACATCAAGCGGCGCCAACAAGCCCTCTTAGATTACTCAACGTGACGGCCCTCCGCTTCGGCGGGGGGCCGTTTTGTCGTGTCCATCAACAATTTGTTGAATCGTACAAAGAATTCCGCACGGTCGGTTTCCAGCCCTAATCCGCTAGATACCGGGACCTGACCCCTGATAGGTATGAACCACTGGGGGGCATATGGGTGACCTGCACCACCCCTGAACCTGCCCTTCCGGAAACCGAACAGGTGTACTACTGTCAGTCGCATGGTTACGCACAGCAAGGAGTTTCGAGTACAGACAACTGTGATCGTGCCCGCCCACGGGGGCGCGGATGGGGGGATATGGGGGCAGTGTCCCGAGCTGCCTGGTGTGCTGGGGGAAACACGCATCAGGTCTTGCGAAGATCTCCGGATCACGCTTGATG
Organism: Streptomyces sp. NPDC056347; assembly: GCF_042262625.1. Taxonomy (NCBI): domain Bacteria; kingdom Bacillati; phylum Actinomycetota; class Actinomycetes; order Kitasatosporales; family Streptomycetaceae; genus Streptomyces; species Streptomyces sp. NPDC056347. The sequence goes on from NZ_JBHJQP010000065.1 coordinate 32,102, forward strand.
CGCACGGGGGAATAGTGGCGCGGCTCCTGCGGGCTGCGGCGGAACACCGTTGGTTCCGGCTGCTGGCCCGGGACCGAGCCACGGAAGGGCTCGCCGGCTCTGTGGAGTGGGTGAGAAGCGCGGAGACCGGGCTATGGGTCCAGTGGGACGAGCCATGGACAGCGTGCGCCTACGGGCAGCACGAGCCCGCCGCAACGCTGCTGCTGGCCGCGTGATGGCGGCCCGTACGTTCGTCCTCGGGCGCGAGGACAAAGGGGAAGCATGGGCCGAGGTGCAGAAGCTTGCCGCGGTGCTCGTCCGGCATCGGATCACCGACCGATACGGGGTCAGCGTGCACGAGGTTCCCGGGAAGCGGGGCGCGTACCTGACCGACCGCACGCCCGAGCTGGGGCCGCCCGCGCTGCTTGCGATCAGCGCGTTCCGTAGCTTCGGACTTGCCGCGTAACGCAAGTGAGCCCCGCCGCTCCAATGAGAGAGGCGGGGCCCGGTGCTGCTGCGCGTGGTCGGCTCGGGTGCGTCAGCCGTTCTTCCTGGCGAACGCGACCAGACCCGCCCACTGGTTGGCGGTCAACGAGAGGTGGGGGCCCTCGGGGTCCTTACTGTCACGAACAAGGTAGTCACCGGTTGCGGCAGCATGTTCGGGGGCCCACTCAATGCACTGGCCGCCGTTTCCGTCGCTGTATGTGCTCTTGACCCACTGGTCCGGTCGGGGGCCGTGCGTACTGCTCATCTGTCGTACTCCTCCGCGATCTCACGAATCAGCGCCACGGACTCTTCGGGGTCGCGCGCAGATGCCCGCAGACGCTCGAAGGACGCACGTCCGTGACTCACCATTTGCGCCGAGTCGGTCACGTGCCCCTGCCCCATGGCTTCTGTGTACAGGACTGTTGCCCCGTCGTCTGTCGTAAGCAGCGTAAAGGGTGTACCGGACGCTGGGGCACCCGTCAGGGAGCGGAGAACTTGAAGCGTGACGTGGGGGTTTTCTGCGTCTGCGGAAAGCTGGCGAAGCTGGTCAGCCATGACGGCCCGGCTGCCAACGAGCGTGCGCAATGTTGTCTCGTGGAGGATCACCCACAACAGAGGCGGGTTCTCCCTCGCCAAGACCTCACGCCGGGCTAGTCGGGCTTCCACTCTGGTCTTGATCTGGTCGTCTGTCTCGTACGGGAAGGTCGCCCGGAATGTGGCCTCCGCGTACTCCCACGTCTGTAGCACGCCCATAATCAGACTGTTGGAGTAGTCCTCAATCCGGCTGGCGAGCTTTTCCAGGTTGACGTACGGCACGAACCAACCGGGGTGCCCGCGCTCGCTCACCCTAACCAGCAACCGGGCGAAGTAGCCGGACGTGTTGAAGAATCGGTCACACCCCTCGGCGAACTCGGGCGACGGGAGCGCTTGCCCGTTCTTGACCTTGCTCACGTACGGGGGCTTGTAGCCCGTGAACGCGGCGAGGGCCGCCCCTGTCTTCCCCGAGTGTCTAAGGGCTGCGTCCAGCTCGTTCCCGAACCACTCCAATCCGTTCCCGGGGCCTGTCGGTTGTTCGGTCATCCGTTCAACTCCTCACCTTTCCAAATGCTTTGGAAACACGTCAGACCTGGTGAGCGTACCGCCGGGGGGTCACTCTAGGTGTCGTACCGCTTGCGACTCCGCAACCCACGGAACTGAGGTACCTCCCCATGCCTGAAGTGATGACGAGCGCCAGGACGCCCGCCAAACCCGCGCTCGAACCGGTTGCGCACCCCGGGTGCCGTATCTGCGCCGCTGCTGACCGTGGGCGCTCGGCGTCCCGCATCCGTGGCAACGAGGGCGGGATACAGCGGTACAGCGGAATCATCGAGACGCACCCCCACCGCGGCAACCAGGCCGAGGACAAGTACCAGGGCACCGACCAGGCCGACGCCGAGCCGATCGGTTCGGGCGAGGACTCCCCGCTGATGGCCACCCTTCGGGAGCGCGTCAGCGAGGAGAACGGGATGCGCCGGTCCATCCGGCTCGACCCGTGACCGTTGCCCTGCCGTCCGGCATCCTGCATCCCGACGTGACGGGCGTCCCCGAGCCGGCGAGAACCGACGACGGAAACGGCTGGACGTGGGGCCCGTGCTGGGGTTGGTGCGGGCAGGAGCGGGCCCGGGTGCTGTGGCTCGGCCCTGCGCAGACGACGGGGCACGTTGTCGCGGACCTGTACTTCTGCGGCCAGTGCATCGCACAGCTTCACGAACGGATCGTTGCACAGGCTCGCGGTTCTGCACCCGTGCGGACCGTCACCGCCGAGGAACTGCCGCAGCGCCGGACGGGCCCCCGACACAAGGCACCGCGAGCACGGCTGTTCCGGTAGCCCTCAAACTCCCGCCCTGGTCGTGTTCCCGGTTCCCCCCGACGACCAGGGCGGGCCCACCACCAACGAACACGAACACTGGAGTAGCGCCCGATGCCCAAGCGTTCCCGCGCCGAACTCGCGGAAGTCCGAGAGAAGTTCACCGCCGCTCGTGCCGAGGTAATCGAGCGGTACAAGGGTGGAGAGTCCGCCGCGTCCCTGTCTCGTTCCTTCGGGAACGTGGGGGAAAAGTGGCTCGCGGTTCAGCTCGACAGGTGGGAGATCCCCCGCCGGGACCGGTCCGCTGCGGCGGTCACGAGTAGCCCCGGAATGCCCCCACAGGGTGCGAAGCCCTGATCAAGTCTTCCCCTGCCCGCAAGGGTGGGCATTCCTGCCCGGCAGGGGGATTTCTGTCCCATCGCATGTTGGAGAGGAGGAACAACACATGGAGCCGAAGGAGTACCCCACGGCGAGCACGGAACTGGACGCTGACGTCCTCGCCGTGCCGACGGTCATCGTTCTCGGCAACGCTGCCGCACTGACGCGGGGCAGCGACCAGACCGGTACGGAGTCGAAGGCGCACCCGTACGACTGATGACGCAGTTGCGGCCCCCGCTGGGATTGCTCCCGCCGGGGGCCGCTTCGGTTCCTACTGATCGTTCAGGTGGATAGATGAGAGAGCATAACGCGCGGTGGTACGGAGGTTGCGCACCAGGCAGCCCGCCCGCCGCAACCCCAGTAGGCGCGCGGCTGCTGTGGCGTGATCCGGCTCTGTGGGTCTGCGGAGACTGGAATCCGGCACATGTACGGACGCTAGAACTCGGCAACGCTCGGATTGCTGTCCTCGGTCCGTGCTCCGCGTCGGAACACGAACTCGCCCGAGCGCTGGCGGCCCCCGATCTGCCCTTGGCTGCGGGCTCGTGGGCAGGCTCGTACACAGTGGTACGCACGGTTGACGGGGGCTTTGTTGAAGTCCTCGCCGATGCCGCAAGCGCGTCCCCCTTGTACCTGGTGGACACTCCCTGTGGTGTGGTGTGGGCATCCAGCGCACGCGCACTGTCGCCACTGACCGGCGCGAGAGTGGATGTCGAGTGGCTGGGCAGCTACTTGCGCGACAAGTTCACGCCCGCGCCGGGTCGTAGCGCGTGGGCGGGCGTGAAGCCTGTACCCCCCGGACACTTGCTGAGTCTGGCCCCCAGAAGAACGGGCTTGTCACCGTGGTGGAAACCCGTGCGGCGTGCTCCCGAAGAAGTCTCGCGGACGCTCAGACACGCACTCGCCGAGGGGGTCCGCGTGCGGGTCGAGGGAACATCCGCCACCACCGACCTTGCGGGGATGGACTCCACCACGGTCGCCCTACTGGCGGCGCAGTACGGCCCGGTCACTGGCATGACGCTCCACCCCGAGGGGGCGACGCGCGGCGGGGACGTGGAGTACGCACGGGCGCTGAACATTCCCGGTCTGGAACGGAAGTTCTTCCCGCTCGGCGTCAGACATTTGCCGTTCGCTCCGAGCGACGTGCCGTTGCCCGCCACCGACGAGCCGGCCACGTCCACCGCCACATGGGCGATGTTCTCGGAGCAACTCCGGGTGATCGCTGCGACTGGTTCCGGCTGCCATCTGACCGGCGACGGCGGAGACGCGCTATTCCTGTCCTCGCCTACTCACCTTGCGAGCCTTGTGCGACAAGGGCACTGGTTGCGGATGCTCGGGGACGCAATGGAGTGGGCGCGGCTGCGTCGCCAGAATCCGCGCCCACTGATCGCTGCTGCACTGCGGGGCAACGCTGGGCACATCGGCCGTACGGCACGCCCTCGGCCTCCGTGGCTCGCAGTCTCCGCCCCCGACTTGAATCCTTCGGTGGGAATGACTGCGCGCACGGTGTTCGCCGCGTCCCTCCGCAACGCCGCACGCCCCGCCAACTCGGAAATCCAGCTCGCGGACACGCTCGGTGTAGCACTGGCGAACCCCTACTTCGACGCGGCCGTTGTGGACGCGGTGATCTCGTCACCCGCCGAACAGCGGTACTCCGCGAGGCGATACAAGCCGCTGCTTGCCGACTCGTTCGCCGATCTGCTGCCCGACGCCCACCGCAAGCGCGCTTCCAAAGGGATGTTCGCTAGCGACTTCCACCACGGCCTACGGCTCAATCTGCGGCGGGTGCTCGCACTGGCGGACGGCCGTCTAGCTGCCGAAGGCATCATCACCCCCGGGCCCCTGCAAGCCGCCATCCATGCGGCGGCCCTCGGCGCGCAAACGGTCTGGCCGCCACTGCTGGCAGTCCTTTCGGCCGAAGCATGGCTAGAGGCGGTCGAGCGATCCCCTGGGACCGAATGGAAGCACGCCGAAACAACTCCGGCGGGTGCCCTGTGAGCCGAGCCAATACGGTCGTTGCCCGCGCCGCACATGCGTGCGTGCTCATCGACTACGACACCGGACAGACCGAGTTACGCCCCACGTTCGACGCTGCCGCGGGCATGGGTGCAACGGTCGTCACGCTGCCCGGCGCCGGTCTGTCGTGGGGAACTGTCGAACAGTCGGCCGTCCTCCCGGAGCCGGCGCCCATCCCGCTTCGCTGGCGGGTCATCGCCGTGCCGGTCGTCCTCGCCACCGCCACCGTGGGGGCCGTCAGCCGTAGGCGGAAGGGGTTCTCGCGGTTCGTCCGCCTCGCGTGCTCGGGGCGCGCGTTGCCCCCGGCTACCGACTCACAGGCTCGTTACGCTGTTCGCGCCGTTCGCTGGGCCGCACAGCTCTTGCCGATGCGCTGGGCGTGCCTGGAGGACTCGACGGCTGCCGCAGTCGTTCTAAGGGTCGCTCAGCTCCGCGCCGAGTGGCGCCACGGAGTAGCACTCGACCCCGTACGGCTGCACGCCTGGATAGCGGGTCCGGACGGGGCTCCGGTCGAGGAACCGGCGGACACCGCTCTCTACACCCCCACCTACACACCAGACGGGCCCGGATCGGCACGGGCCGACAGAGGAGTACGACCGTGAGTGAACCGCACATCCTGTTGAGCGGGAAAACCCTCGCCCTCGCCATGCCCCGCGCGGACATGCTGCCCGAGTACCACAAGTGGGAGAACGACCCCGCCACGATCACGGGCTATGGGAACCAGTGGGCGCAGGCGTGGGAAGTTCGCGCGGCGGGGTACGAACGCCAGCGAGGCAACCAGCGCTTCCAACAGTTCGAGGTCGTCCGGCTCGCGGACAACCGCCCCGTGGGCATGACGATTCTGGAAGTCAATCCGCACGCCCGAACCGCGGAATTCGTGATCGTGCTCGCCCCGGACGAACGGGGCAAGGGTCACGCCACCGAGTCCACACGGCTAACCCTTGACTGGGCGTTCCACGTGGCTGCGCTGCGGATGGTCTGGCTCAAGGTGCTTGAGCCCAACCAGGCCGGAATCGCCGCGTACAAGAAGGCGGGATTCCACGAGTCCGGCAGGCTCCGCAAGGCGGGGTTCTGGCTCGGGGAACCCGTGGACGAACTGTTCATGGACGCGCTGCCCGAGGACGTCCCCGGCCTGTCCGCCGTCCGCGCTGCTCTCGGCGCATAGACCCGACGCGCCCTCTTGTCTGCCCCGCTCGCCCCTTTGCGGGCGGGGCTTCCCCTTCCCTTCCTCAAGGAAGCCCCGACGTGTTGCAGTGCACCGCCTACACCGCGATACCCGAGATAGACGCACTCGTTGCGCTGACCACCATGGAAGGGGGGCCCGGCAACCCCCCGGACGCGCTTGTCCTTGACGATCACCTGTTATGCGAACTCGGCGAGCACGACGACCAGCACGAGCACGCCGCACAGCTCTGGACCGCCGAAGTACCCGCCGAACGGGACCTGTGGCTGTTCTGGACCGGTACCGGAAGCCACCGCACGTACCGGTTCGCCGAGCTGCCCCCGTGCCCCGCAACCACCCACAGCGAGTCCGTCACGCGGGGGCAGGGGTGCATGTTCTACACCGAGCACCCCGACGCCCACTCATGGCAGGTGACTGACCCGCTCGGCGTACTGCTGGCCGAGCGTGCCCGGCAAGAGGTGCAACGAGTCTGGGGCCCTGACACCCCCGACGACGCTTCCTAGTCGTCCTTGCTCGCCGGCTCGACCACATACGAGCCACGCCCCGTCACGGTGTAAATCAGTCCGCGTTCCCGAAGCACTGCGAGTGCCGACCGTGCCGTATTGCGCGCGACTCCGTACCGCTCCGTTAGCTCTTTCTCGGACGGGAGCGGACGACCAGGAACCAACTCGCCTCGCTTAATCTCCGCGGCCAAGTCCGCAGCGATCTGCCGGTAAGGGGGCTCCGGGGCCCGGGGATCGATCTCGCGCGCTGCCATAGGTAGAAGCGTAGACAACGTGCCAAACGCTCCCGGCAAGCTAGACAGGGTTGAACATGACTAGACGGACCTATACAGGTTGGCCTAGCGTGATTCCCCGAACACGAAAGTGCCCCGAGAGACCGATTAGGGCCGGTCCATCGGGGCTCGCCGAAACAGCTTTAGGGAGCTGAAACGACATGCGTGACTCTATCGCCCGTGCGCTGCTGTGGGCACTGCGACTGCTGTTCCCCGCCCAAGGAAGACGCCGAGCCGTCCCCCCGCACGCCACCGAGCCGGCGAACCCGCCCCACGTCATCTGCGGCCCCACCACACCGATTCCCGTGCACGTCCTCGCCCGCTCGATTCCGTCCCCGTGGTTCCACCGCGTAGGCCCGTGGCTGCTCGCCCGGGAAGCAGAGCGCGAGGCCGAGCGGACGCTAGACCTGTCCGCCATACCGGAGCGGTGGCGCGCGGTGGAAGCTGCGGCAGACGGGTGGGACTACCCCTATGCGTACGAGGGTGCACCGTTCCCCGCGTCCGCGTTCGCTGGTGCGGGGGTATCGGCATGAAGGTCCACGCTCGCGTTTGCTGCAAGTGCGGCAGGGATACGGAAGCCCCCGTCACCGTTGGCACGGTAGAGCGTGCAAGCGGCCCCCCGTTCGTCCGCGTGGCCTGCCCTGACTGCGCCCCCTGGTGCAACGTCGGCCCCTCACGCGAGGACGCACAGCACATGCTAGACCCCCGCTGACCAGCGGATACGCAACAAGAAAGCCCCGTCCGGAGTGCTGTTCCGGCGGGGCTTTCTGCTGGCTGGGGACGGTCTGTATCCGATGTTCCCCGGGGTGTACTGTTTGAGG
>NZ_JBHJQP010000066.1:0-39413 GCF_042262625.1 Streptomyces sp. NPDC056347
CGGCGTCCGGTGCGTGCGCTCGCGATGCGGAGGGCCGTCTCCGCACGGGACGCACAAGGACGGCTACGGCAGTGCGGCGAGCGCGCCGGACGCCGCGCGGCGGGCGACGGTTCGACGACGCGGCCGGGGGCCTTCCGGCCGGATCAGGCCAGGCCCAGCTTCTCGGCCGCGGTGGCCGCGTCGACCGGGACGGTGACCGGCTGCGGGGCTCCCGCGACGGCCCAGTCGGGGTCCTTGAGGCCGTTGCCGGTGACCGTGCAGACGATCTTCTGGCCGGGGTCGACCTTGCCCTCCTCGGCGGCCTTCAGCAGGCCCGCGACGGAGGCGGCCGAGGCCGGCTCCACGAAGACACCCTCCCGCGAGGCCAGCAGCCGGTACGCGGAGAGAATCTGGCGGTCCGTCACCTCATCGATGAAACCGCCCGATTCGTCCCGGGCGTTCAGCGCGAACTGCCAGGAGGCCGGGTTGCCGATCCGGATCGCGGTGGCGATCGTCGACGGGTCCTTGACCACCTCGCCGCGCACGATGGGCGCGGAGCCGGAGGCCTGGAAGCCCCACATGCGCGGGGTGTGCGTGGCCAGGCCGTCCGTCGCGTATTCGCGGTAACCCTTCCAGTACGCGGTGATGTTGCCCGCGTTGCCGACCGGGAGGACGTGGACGTCCGGGGCGTCGCCGAGCGCGTCGACGATCTCGAACGCGGCGGTCTTCTGACCCTCGATACGGACCGGGTTGACCGAATTGACCAGCGCCACCGGGTAGTTGTCCGACAGCGAGCGGGCCAGCGTCAGGCAGTCGTCGAAATTGCCGTCCACCTGGAGGATCTTGGCGCCGTGCACCAGCGCCTGGCCCATCTTGCCGAGCGCGATCTTGCCCTGCGGGACGAGCACGGCGCAGACCATCCCGGCGCGCACCGCGTACGCGGCGGCGGAGGCGGAGGTGTTGCCGGTGGAGGCGCAGATGACCGCCTTGGCGCCCTCCTCCTTGGCCCGGGTGATGGCCATGGTCATGCCGCGGTCCTTGAAGGAACCGGTGGGGTTGGCGCCCTCGACCTTGAGGTGCACCTCGCAGCCCGTGCGCTCGGAGAGGACCTGAGCGGGGACGAGCGGCGTACCGCCCTCACGGAGCGTGACGACCGGCGTCGTGCTCGTGACCGGAAGGCGGTCCCGGTACTCCTCGATGATGCCGCGCCACTGGTGGGTGCCCTTGGTGGTCATGGGTCCTTACTCCCCTTCAACACGCATGATGCTGGCGACACCGCGCACGGTGTCGAGCTGCCGCAGCGCCCCGACGGTCGCCGAGAGCGCGGCGTCGGACGCACGGTGGGTGACGACGACGAGCGACGCCTCGCCACCCTTGCCCTGCTGACGGACGGTATCGATCGATACGCCCTTCTCGGCGAAGACCGTAGCGACCTGGGCGAGCACGCCCGGCTTGTCGGCCACGTCGAGACTGATGTGATAGCGCGTGACCACGTCGCCCATGGGGCTGACGGGCAGGCGCGTGTACGCGGACTCGCCGGGTCCGGTGGCCTCGTTGAGCTTGTTGCGGCAGACCGCGACCAGGTCGCCGAGGACCGCGGAGGCCGTCGGCGAGCCGCCGGCGCCGGGGCCGTAGAACATCAGCTGCCCGGCCGCCTCCGCCTCGACGAAGACCGCGTTGTACGCCTCGCGGACGGAGGCCAGCGGGTGGCTCAGCGGGATCATCGCCGGGTGCACCCGGGCCGTGACCGACCGGCCGTCGGCGGCGCGCTCGCAGATGGCGAGGAGCTTGACGGTGCAGCCCATGCGGCGGGCGGAGGCGATGTCGGCGGCGGTGACCTCGGTGATGCCCTCGCGGTACACGTCACCGATCCGCACCCGGGTGTGGAAGGCGATCCCGGCGAGGATGGCGGCCTTGGCCGCGGCGTCGAAGCCCTCGACGTCGGCGGTCGGGTCGGCCTCGGCGTAACCGAGGGCGGTGGCCTCGTCGAGCGCCTCGGAGTAGCCGGCGCCGCTGGTGTCCATCTTGTCGAGGATGAAGTTGGTGGTGCCGTTCACGATGCCGAGGACCCGGTTGACCTTGTCACCGGCCAGGGACTCGCGCAGCGGGCGCACCAGCGGGATGGCGCCGGCGACGGCGGCCTCGTAGTAGAGGTCCCGGCCGTGCTGCTCGGCCGCGGCGTGCAGCACGGCACCGTCCTCGGCGAGCAGCGCCTTGTTGGCGGAGACCACGCTCGCACCGTGCTCGAAGGCGGTGGTGATGAGCGTGCGGGCCGGCTCGATGCCGCCGATCACCTCGATGACGACGTCGATGTCGCCCCGTTTGACCAGGGCGGTCGCGTCGGTGGTGATCAGCGCGGGGTCGATGCCCTCGCGCACCTTGGAGGGACGGCGCACGGCGACGCCGGCGAGCTCGACCGGCGCGCCGATGCGCGCCGCGAGGTCGTCGGCGTGCGTCGTCATGATGCGCGCCACCTCTGAGCCGACCACTCCGCAGCCCAGCAGCGCCACCTTCAGCGGACGCGTACGCATCATCCGACCTCGATTCCTTTACTTCTGGTGTGTGGACCAGTCTCACTCACCGGACGGGCGATTCTGCCACCCGTCCGGATCCTGAGACATGTATTTCATCAGCCGACATCGAGACGCAGGAGATCTTCCTCCGTCTCGCGCCTGACGATGACACGCGCCTCGCCGTCACGCACGGCGACGACCGGCGGGCGCAGGGCGTGGTTGTAGTTGCTCGCCATGGAGCGGCAGTACGCGCCGGTGGCGGGCACGGCGATCAGGTCGCCGGGGGCGAGGTCGGACGGCAGGAACGCGTCCTTGACCACGATGTCGCCGCTCTCGCAGTGCTTGCCGACGACCCGGGCGAGCATCGGCTCGGCATCGGAGGCGCGCGAGGCGAGCGCAACGGTGTACTCGGCGTCGTAGAGCGCGGTGCGGATGTTGTCCGACATGCCGCCGTCGACGCTGACGTACGTCCGCAGCCCCTCCAGGGGCTTGATGGTGCCCACCTCGTAGAGCGTGAAGGCGGTCGGGCCGACGATGGCGCGGCCCGGCTCGACGGAGATCCGCGGGGTGGCGAGCCCGGCGGCCTCGCACTCACGGGTCACGATGTCGCCGAGCGCCTTGGCGATCTCGTGCGGCTCGCGGGGGTCGTCCTCGGAGGTGTACGCGATGCCGAGGCCGCCGCCGAGGTCGATCTCGGGCAGCTCCACCCCGTGCTCGTCGCGCACCTCGGCCAGCAGCTGGACCACGCGCCGGGCGGAGACCTCGAAGCCGGCCATGTCGAAGATCTGCGAACCGATGTGCGAGTGGATGCCGATGAGCTCCAGCCCGTCGAGGGCGAGGGCCCGGCGCACCGCCTCGGCGGCCTGTCCCCCGGCCAGCGCGATCCCGAACTTCTGGTCCTCGTGCGCGGTGGCGATGAACTCGTGGGTGTGCGCCTCGACGCCGACGGTCACCCGGATCTGTACGCGCTGCCGCTTGCCGAGCCGCTGCGCGACGTGGGCGACCCGGACGATCTCCTGGAAGGAGTCGAGCACGATGCGGCCGACCCCGGCGGTGACCGCCCGCTCGATCTCCCCGGTGGTCTTGTTGTTGCCGTGGAAGGCGATGCGCTCGGCGGGCATCCCGGCGTCCAGCGCGGTCGTGAGCTCGCCGCCGGAGCAGACGTCGAGGTTGAGCCCCTCCTCCCGCAGCCAGCGCACGACGGCGCGGGAGAGGAAGGCCTTCCCGGCGTAGAAGACGTCGGCGCCGGGGCCGAAGGCGTCGGCCCAGGCCCGGCAGCGGGCCCGGAAGTCGCTCTCGTCGAGGAAGTAGGCGGGGGTGGAGAACTCCTCGGCCAGCCGGGTCGCCGGGATGCCTCCGACGGTGATCACGCCGTCCTCGTCGCGGGTGACGGTGCGGGCCCAGACCTTGGTGTCCAGGGCGTTCAGGTCGGCGGGCGGGGCGGTGTAGTGCCCCTCCGTCATGACGTCGGCGTGGCGGGGCCCGGCGGGGTGTGCGGATCGGCTCATGGTGTGGTTCTGCTCTTTCGGGTCTCTCAGAGGACTTCGGGCGCGCTGATGCCGAGCAGGGACAGGCCGCCTGCCAGCACCGTCCCGGCGGCCTCGGCGAGGGCGAGCCGGGAGCGGTGGGCGGCCGAGGGTTTCTCGTCACCGGCGGGGAGCGGGGCGGCGCCGTCGTGGAAGTCGAAGAAGGCCGCGGCGACGGCCTCCAGCTGCCGGGCGAGCCGGTCGGGCTCGCGGTACCGGGCGGCGGCGGCGAGCACCGAGGGGTGGTCGGCGAGCAGCGTCCCGAGCTCCGGCGCGTCGACGGCGCACTCGTAGGCGGCGCGGAAGCCGAGCTGCGCGGCATTCCGGCTCAGGGCGCGGGTGCGGGCGTGGGCGTAGCGCACCCGGAAGAGCGGGTTCTCCTCCCGCTGGACGAGCAGTTCGCCGTTCCCGGTGGACCGGGGGAGGTCGTGCGGGGCGGGCCGCAGCAGGGCCCAGCGTGCGGCGTCGTCGCCGAGCCGGGCGAAGAGGTCGCGGTCGGCGGCGGGCACCGGGCGTACGTGGAGCGCCTCGCCGTTCGCCGCGCGGTCGGCGATCCCGGCGCCCTGGGACCTGAGCAGGCGTTCGACGGCGTCGGTGACGACCCGGGCGCGCAGCTCCGTGGCGGGGGCGAAGGAGACGGTGGTGCCGGTGAGGGCGTCGCCGTGTCCGTACGCCGTGCCGTGCTCCCGGACGGTGCGCACCAGCGCGCCGAGGTCGCGGGCAGCGGGCAGCGTGAAGTTCAGGAATCCGGGGCCGGTGACCTCGACGTCGGCGATGCCGGGCGCCTGGAGCACCCGCAGCCGCAGGATCTCGGCGACGTCCCTGGCGGGCAGCGCGGCGGGGCCGGCCAGCTGGAGGGCGACCGCGCAGGCGTAGTCCCCGCGGCCGCCGGGCCTGGTCCGCTCGACCCGCACGCGCGCGGGCACGGCCACGCGCAGGGCGTCCTCGTCGACCGCGCGGCGCACGGCGTGCAGCACGGTCCTGGAGAGATCGGCGGGGGTCACAGGACAAGCGTATGGGAGGAGGGGTGGCACACCGCGACCCGGTTTCAGCATGCGGTCACCCCGCGGCGCGCTCCGCGGTCCCGGCCCCCTGCCGCCCGGTCGGCGACGGCGGCTCCTCGCGCACCATCAGCCGCTGCACCAGCCGGACCAGCTCGGTCGGCTCGAAGGGCTTCGCGAGGAAGGCGTCGACCCCGGCGGCGATGCCGCTGTCCATCTCGTAGGACGTACAGGCGCTGATGATCGCGACGGGCAGATGTCTCGTCCGCGGGTCGGAGCGCAGTCTGGCGGCGGTCTGCGGACCGTCCAGCCGGGGCATGACGACATCGAGCGTGACCACGTCGGGCAGGACCCGATGCACCAGATCAAGACACTCGACACCATCGGCCGCGGTCACGACCTCGAAGCCCTCAAGCTCGAGATTGACCCTGATCAACTGCCGGATGACCTTGTTGTCGTCGACAACAAGCACGCGGCCACAAGCCCCTGACACACTCCGAGAGTAGGGGCGGAACCGGGGCTGCGTCCGGGTTTTACCCACTTCCGCCCCCGGACGGGTGGCGCGAAGGGTGGCCGGAAGCATCCGGAACGCGTCGCACGCCCCCGCCCGACAGCCCGTCGCCGACCTGTCGGACACCCGCCGGACACCCGCCGGGCACCCGTCGGGGCACCCCGGAAATACCTGTTCACGGGCACCCCTCGGAAGCTGGTAGTGTTTCACCCGTCGCCGAGCAGGACAGCGACTCGCCCTCGTAGCTCAGGGGATAGAGCATCGGCCTCCGGAGCCGTGTGCGCAGGTTCGAATCCTGCCGAGGGCACCTTGAACAAGGTGTGCAAGTGGGACCCCCCGATCAGGCATCACGTCGGATCGGGGGGTCCTGCTCGTTTCCCCCGCACCCATGGGCTCAGGCGGTGCCCGGCCCGCCTTCCTGGCCGTCCGGCCCCTCGGTGCCGATCTGTTCCGCGCGCAGGGCCAGGTCCTGGAGCACGTCGGCGGAGGTCACGTCGGTCTGTCCGGAGTCGTGCACCTGGGCCAGCATCGCGAAGGCCAGGGTGAACGCGCCGACCAGCTGCTCCACCGCGCCGCCGACCTCCCGGGCGATCAGGGTCGCCACCTCCTGGACCGAGGCGTCCTCGGGTACGGAGATGCGGGGCATGGTCTCGTTCAGCAGCACGGTGACCACGCCGCTGTCGGGGTCCAGGTCGTCGCGGTCGATGTTCTCCTCCAGCAGCCGGCGGATCTCGCCCGCCTCCGTGAGGATGCCCACCACCCGCTTCACCACTTCGCTCTGCTCCATCCGGCGAGCATAGGCGCGCGGCCGCGCGGAAGGACCCTGGCGCGCGGTGCCGCGTCCGCCCGCCCCTCGGCCGACAAACCGGGCGAACGCATGCGAAGGCCTTGCGAACCGCGCGCCGAACGACCGCGCGGACCAGGGCACTTGGCTGATTCTTGGCCTGTACATGCCCCCTACATGAAGTGTTCCTCGCCAGAGTGGCGCATTACATGTGCACATCATTCGACGCATGTGGTCCACACGCGAAGACCCACATCGCAGGGGGTTGTATGAGAACCAGCCGCGCGAAAAGCCGCGCCGCGCTGAGCATGGCGGCCGCGCTGCCGCTGCTGGCCGGCGCGCTCGCGCTCGGGGCACCGGACGCCAGCGCCGACTCCGCTCCGGGCGGGCGGGCCGCGCTGACGGGCACCAGGCCCGCCTGGGCGACGGCCGGGGCCGACCGGGGCGCCAGCGCCGACGGCGGCAGGGTCGCCGTCCGGGTCCATCTGGCCGGCCGGGACGCGAAGGGGCTGGCCGACTACGCCGCCGCCGTGTCCGACCCGGACTCCGCCTCGTACGGGAAGTACCTGGGCGCCGAGGAGGCGCAGGCCCGGTTCGGGGCCACCCAGGGGCAGATCGACCGGGTCCGCGACTGGCTGCGGTCGAACGGACTGACCGTCACCGGCGCCAACCGGCACTACGTCTCGGCCACCGGTGACGTCGCCGCCACCGAGAAGGCGTTCGGCACCCAGCTGCGCCAGTACCGCAAGGGCGGCCGGACCTACCGCGCCCCCGCCACCACCGCCTCGGTGCCCGCCGCGCTGGGCGATGCCGTGCTGGCGGTGTCCGGCCTGGACAACGCACCGCACAAGTCCAGCCACGACGAGGCGCTGCCGCCGCCGGACGCGGTGTTCCGCAACTCCGGCCCCTTCTCCACGTACTACGGCTCGAAGACCTCGTCGGCGCTGCCGGACGCGTACGGGCAGAAGGCGCCGTACGCCGTCAAGGGGTACACCGGGAAGCAGCTGCGCGCCGCGTACGGGGCGGGGAAGTGGACCGGCAAGGGCGTCACGGTCGCCATCACCGACGCGTACGCCTCGCCGACCATCGCCAAGGACGCCGCTCAGTACGCGAAGCGCAACGGCGACGCCCCGTACCGCAAGGGCCAGCTGCGCCAGGTGGTGCCGGACGACTACACCCGGACCGAGGAGTGCGGCGCCTCCGGCTGGTACGGCGAGGAGACCCTGGACGTCGAGGCCGTGCACGCGGTCGCGCCGGCCGCCGACATCGTGTACGTGGGCGCGGCCTCCTGCTACGACGCCGATCTGCTGGACTCGCTGAACCTGGTCGTCGACAAGCGGCTCGCCGACATCGTCTCCAACTCCTGGGGCGACGTCGAGTCCAACGAGACGCCGGACGTCGCGGCCGCGTACGACCAGGTCTTCAAGATGGGCGCGGTCGAGGGCATCGGCTTCTACTTCTCGTCGGGCGACGACGGGGACAACGTCGGGTCGACCGGTACGAAGCAGATCGACGTGCCGTCCAACTCCGCCTGGGTGACCTCCGTCGGCGGCACCGCGCTGGCGGTCGGCAAGCACGACACGTACCAGTGGGAGACCGGCTGGGGCACGCTCAAGGCGAGCCTGTCCGAGGACGGGAAGAGCTGGGACGGCTACCCCGGCACGTACACCTCGGGCGCGGGCGGCGGCACCAGCTCGACCGTGCGGCAGCCGTTCTACCAGCGCGGTGTCGTGCCCGACGCGCTCGCGCGGGCCGGCGGCGGGCAGCGGATGCGCACGGCCCCGGACATCGCGGCCGTCGCCGACCCGAACACCGGCTTCCTGGTCGGCCAGACCCAGACGCTGCCCGACGGCTCGCTCGGCTACGACGAGTACCGCATCGGCGGCACGTCGCTGGCCGCACCGGTCGTCGCCGGTGTCCAGGCGCTGGCGCAGCAGGCCCGGCACGGCCTGCCGATCGGGTTCGCCAACCCGTCGATCTACGCCCGGTACGGCTCGAAGGTGTACCACGACGTCACCGACCACCCGCTGGGCGCCGAGCGCGACCTCGCGGTGGTCCGGGTCGACTACGCCAACGGGGTGGACGCGGCGGACGGGCTGCTGACCTCGCTGCGGAGCCTCGGGAAGGACGCCTCCCTGAAGGCGGTCCGGGGCTACGACGACGTGACGGGGGTCGGGACTCCGGCGGCCGGTTACGTGGACTCGTACCGCTTCCCGTTCCGCGGCAGGCACTGAGCCTCCGGCCGGACACCGGCGGCCGCCCCGGGGAGCCTTCCGCGCTTCTCGGGGCGGCCGTCGTGCGGGGCGGGGCGGCTCAGGCGGAGGCGCGTCCGCGGGGGGCCGTCTTCTTCGCGGCCGCCCCGGCGGTGGTCTTCCCGGCCGTCGCCCTCCCGGCGGACTTCTCCTGCGCCGTCTTCCCGGCGGACTTCTTCGCGGTCTTCTTCGCGGTCGCCTTCGCCGTTCTCCGCGCGGGCGCCGTCGTGCCCGCCGTCCGTTTCGCCGTCCGTTTCGCCGTCCGCTCCGTCGTCCTGCGGGCGGCCGGCGCCTTCTTCTTCGCTCCGGTGCCGCCGGACTTCTTGCGGCCGGCGAGCGAGGTGACCCCGGCGACCGGGGCGTCCTTCGGCTCCTCCTCGCCGCGGGCCTCCTTCGCCTCCCGGACGCTGTTCTCCAGGGCCGCGATCAGGTCGATGACCTTGCCGCCGCCGACATCCCCCGTCCCGGCCGGTTCGGGTGTCCGGCCCTCGGCCTTGGCGGCGATCAGCTGCTCGACCGCCTCGCGGTAGTCGTCGTGCAGTGAGTCCAGGTCGACCTCGCCGAGGGTGTCCATCAGCGCGTCCGCCAGGTCGAGTTCGGCCTCCCGGACCGTGACGTCGCTCTGCGGGGCGACGCCCTCGGGGCTGCGGATCTCGTCCGGCCAGAGCAGTCCGTGCATGGCGATCACGTCGTCGACCACCCGCAGCATGCCCAGCCGCTCCCGGCCGCGCAGCGCGTACTTCGCCACGGCGACCTTCCGGCTCCGCTTCAGCGCCTCACGGAGCAGGGTGTACGGCTTGGCCGCGGTGACCCCGTCGGCGGAGAGGTAGTACGCCGCGTCCATCTGGAGCGGGTCGATCGAGGCGGCGGGCACGAAGGCCACGATCTCGATCGTCCGGGCGGTGGGCAGCGGGAGCGCGCCGAGGTCCTCGTCGGTGATCGGGATCATCGAGCCGTCGGCCTCTTCGTACGCCTTGCCGATCTCGGCCGCGGAGAGCTCCTGCCCGTCGATCTCGCAGACCTTGCGGTAGCGGACCCGGCCGCCGTCGGAGAGGTGGATCTGACGGAAGGAGACCGAGTGGTTCTCGGTGGCGTTGAGCAGCTTGATGGGGATGCTGACCAGCCCGAAGGAAATGGCGCCGTTCCATATGGATCTCACCGTTCACCCCTTGTGTCCGGATAGATACCTGTATCTGGCGAATCGTGTGATTCTTATCGTATGACGCCGATCACGGAGGTGGAGGGGCGGCGGCTGGCGCTCAGCAATCTCGACAAGGTGCTGTATCCGGCCACCGGGACCACCAAGGGCGAGGTGCTGCACTACTACGCGGCCACGGTGGCGGATCCGCTGCTCACCCATCTGCGCGACCGGCCCGTGTCGTTCCTGCGCTATCCGGACGGCGTGGACGGCCCGCGGTTCTTCAGCAAGAACCCGCCGCCGGGCACCCCTTCCTGGGTGCGGACCGCCCCGGTGCCCCGCCACGGGGACGAACCGGCCGTCCAGGTGGTCGTACAGGATCTCGCCTCGCTGGTGTGGGCGGCCAATCTGGTGGTGGAGTTCCACACCCCGCAGTGGCGGGCGGAGGCGCCGGGGCTCGCCGACCGGATGGTGTTCGACCTGGACCCGGGCGAGCCCGCGACCGTGGTGGAGTGCTGCGCGGTGGCGTGCTGGCTGCGCGGGCGGCTGGCGGCGGACGGGCTGCGCGGCTACCCGAAGACGTCCGGCTCCAAGGGGCTGCACCTGCTCGTGCCGCTGGAGCCGACCCCCGCCGAACGGGTGTCGGCGTACGCGCGGGAGCTCGCCGTCCGGGCCGAGCGGGAGCTTCCGGAGCTGGTGGTGCACCGGATGAAGCGGGCGCTGCGTCCGGGGAAGGTCTTCGTCGACTTCAGCCAGAACGCCGCGTCGAAGACCACCGCCACCCCCTACACCCTGCGCGCCCGCCCCGAACCGGCCGTCTCCGCGCCCGTCACCTGGACGGAGGCCGAGGGCTGCCGCGCCCCCGGGGAGCTGATGTTCCTGGCGGACTCGATGGCGGCGCGGCTGGCGCGGTACGGGGACCTGCTCGCGCCGCTGGCCGACCCGGCCGCGGCCGGGTCCCTGCCCGACGCGCCGGACCAGGGGTGAACCGGAGCACGGCCGAACCGGGTGGACCGGCCGAACCGGCCGAATCGGGTGAACCGGAGCGCGGATGAACCCGGTGCGCCGGAGTGCGGACGAGCCCCGTGCGCCGGGGCCCGGACAGCCGCGATGCGCCGGAGCGCGGGTGACACAGAAGCGCCGTGGCACGAGTGTCTGATTTACCCCGGTCCGATAGCGCATACCCAGTCGTTTGTCATGCCCGCCAGGAAAAGACCGCATGTGGAGGGCGGATCGCCCAGGCAGTGGTGCACACTCCTGGCAGACACTGCTTCGTTGTAACACGTGGGGAGGCGATGGGGTGTTCGCGGGGATCGACGAGGTCGACTGGACCTCGATGGAGCATGCCTACGGGCCGGCCGGTGATGTGCCCGCGATGCTGTGGGGGCTCGCGTCCGCCGACCCGGCACGGCGCGAGACGGCGCTGGACGGGATGTACGGCGCCGTGCACCACCAGGGTGATGTGTACGCCTGCACGCTGGCCAGCATTCCCTTTCTCTTCGAGCTGGTCGTGGACCCGGGCATTCAGGACCGGGGCAGCATCGTCGAGCTGCTCACCAGCATCGGCGGCATCGATCTGGACGAGGACGACGAGATCGACGAGGACGAGATCGAGGGCGCGGCCAACTACGCGATGGCGGCGACCGCGGTCACCGCGGGTGCGGGGGTGTTCTTCGAGCTGATGTCCGACGAGGACCCGGGGGTCAGGCTCCACGCGCCCCTGGCGCTGGCCGCGCTGCACGACCACCCGGACCGGGTGCTCACGCTGCTGCGGGAGCGGCTGCCGATCGAGCCGGACGAGGAGGTGCGGCTCGCCCTGGTCGAGGCGGCCGGGCGGATCGCGCTGCGCCACCGGTCGCTGGCCGGTCCGGCGGCGGCTTGGCTGACCCGGCTGGCCGGCGGGGGTTTCCCGCCGGGGCTGCGGCTGGCCGCGCTCGCCCAGCTGGCCCGGTGCGCCCCGGACGCGCTGCCCGGCGATGTGGTGCGGGTGGTGACGGGGGTGCTGCGGCAGCTGCGCGCGGCGCCGGCACGCCGGCCGGCGGCGGGCCCGGCGGCGGGCGGCCGGCCCGCCGTGGCCGAGGCGGCGGTGGAGACGTACGCGGAAGCGGCCGGGGAGCCGCCCGCCGAGGAGCGAGCCGTCCCGGCGGCCCGGTTGCGGGCGCTGTCCGACGAGCCGGTGGCGCAGCCCGCCGCCCCGTGGACGGCGGATCTGCTGCGCACCCTGCACGCGGGGCTCGACGACCGGGTCGCCGAGCGGACGGCCCTGCTGGCGGACCAGCTGCGCAGCCCGGACCGGCAGCAGCGGATCGACGCCCTGCGGATGTGCGGCGGGCTGATCCGGAGCTGGCGGGGCGAGTACGGCGAGCTGGTCCGGCTGGTCGGTGAGCAGCTCGCCACCCCCGATCCGCGGCTGGCCGAGGCCGCCTCGCACGTGCTGGAGGAGCTGTTCGGTCTCGCCGTGCCCGCGGCGGACGCGCTGGCGGCACGGGTGGCGGCGGACCCGGGTTCCTGGGTGCGGGACTGGCCGAGCGGGCCGCCCGCGCTGGGCAGCGCGGTGAAGGCGCTGGCCCGGCTGGGCGACGTACGGGCCCTGCCCGCGCTGGCCGCCGCGCTGGAGCGGCCCGAGGTGCCGCACGACGTGGGTGTCGCCATCGGCTGTCTCGGGGCGGCGGCGGACCCGCTGACCGGGGCGCTCCGCCGCCGGCTCGCCGCGCTCCCGCTGGACGGGCGGACGCACGACCGGGCGGGCCCGCTGCTGACCGCCGTGGCCGCGCTGCGGGCGGACGAGGCGCTGCCGGAGGTGCTGCGGATGCTGCGCGGCGCGCCGGAGCACCGGGGCGAGTGGGTGCGTACGGCGGCGCTGCGGGCGATCGGCTCGTTCGGGCCGGTGGCGCGGGAGGCCGTGCCCGAGCTGCGGGCGCTGCTGCGGAGCCCGGGGGCCGCCTCGGCGACCGAGGCCGCGAAGGCGCTGTGGGCGGTCGAGGGGGACGCCGGGGCGGTGCTGCCGGTGCTGGTCGAGGGCCTGCGGGCGGAACGCGTCCATGAGGTCGGGGCCGCGGTGCGGGCGCTGGGCGGGCTCGGCGAGCGGGCCTTCGTGGTCGCGCCGCGGCTGCGCGCCCTGCTGGGGCACGAGGAGGCGTGGCTGCGGGTGGACGCGGCGATCGCCCTGTGGGAGGTGTCCGGGCGGGCCGGGGAGTCCGTCACGGCGCTGCTGGCGGCCTGGGAGCAGAATCGTCATGTCCGCGTCCGAGTGGCGGAGGGCCTGGCGCGGATGGGGGCGGCTGGTGCAGGGTCGGACGCGGCAAAGGTGCTGCGCGCCGAACTCGCCTCCGTACGCCGTCACAACGCGATGGACGGCGGCTGCGGCAGCCATGACACCTACGAGGACGAGAAGCTGCTGACGCTCTGTCGGCAGGCGCTTTCGAGTACGACGGGGAAGGGACCCGCTACATGATCATTTTTGGTACGCGCGGCTATCTGTACCAGCTGGCCATCCTGACGCTGGTCTGCGGCTGGTGCGGGAACCCGGCCGCGCACACGCTGCGCAAGCGGGTCACGAAGTTCACGCTGTTCTTCGTGCCGCTCTTCCCGTTCTCGACGAAGTACGCCACCCAGTGCACGTTCTGCGGCGGCGAGCAGCAGATCGCGAAGGAGCAGGCCGAGCAGCTGCTGGCCCAGCACACGGCGGCGCAGCAGGGCAATCCGTACGGGCAGCAGCAGGGGCAGCAGGGCTACGCGCCGAACGGCCCGGGTGCGAACCCGTACCAGGGCTGAGCCCGGCGGGTTCCCGCCGAAACAACTACCTGTTTATGTACTAAATACGCATAACTGACTTCCTTCCGAATACAGTCGTGGAATCCGGCCACCGGAAGGGAGGGAGTCATGAGTCGGCTGCGCTGCCGTGCGGCGGCGGCTCTCGGGGCCGTCGCCGGTGCGGCACTGCTGGCCGGGTGCGGCGACGACGGCGGGCTGCGGAGCGCCGGCGCGGTCCCGGCCGCCATCGGGCCCGTACGGCTCTGGCCCGGGCTGCCGGTCGCCTCGGCCGCCCCGACGGACTACGGCGAGGGCGAGACCGCACGCATCCCGGGCATCGTGGTGCCGGGCGACGACGTCCACCGGCTGGACCCGGTGGCGGTGGTACGGGCCGGTCTCGCGGCCCGGCCCGACCGGGCCAGCGGCGCGGCCGTGCTGCCCGCCGACACCGTACGGCGGATCAACGCCTGCGGCACCGAGCCCGCTTCCTGCCCGGTGCTGCGGCCGTACTACCGCGATCTGACCGGTGACGGCCGCGAGGACCTGGTGCTCGGCGTCCGGCTGTCCGGCGGCCAGCTCTCGGTGCGGGCCTACACGGCCCGGGACGGCGTGCTGACCCGCATCATGTCCACCTCGGACGCGGTGATCAGCGTCGAGCTCGCGGGCCGGGACCTGATCGTGCGGGCGCCGTCGGCGATCCCGGGGTACGAGTACCGCACCTCCTGGACGTGGGACGGCAGCCAGCACGCGATGCTGCCCGCGCGGGAGGAGATCCAGCGGATGCCGTCGTCCCCGCCGCCGGCGCCCCGGCCCTCCCCGGCCTCCTCCTCCCCCGCCCCGCTCGCCGAGGCCCCCGCGGGGCGGC
The DNA here is from genome assembly GCF_042262625.1 of Streptomyces sp. NPDC056347. Taxonomy (NCBI): domain Bacteria; kingdom Bacillati; phylum Actinomycetota; class Actinomycetes; order Kitasatosporales; family Streptomycetaceae; genus Streptomyces; species Streptomyces sp. NPDC056347. The sequence goes on from NZ_JBHJQP010000066.1 coordinate 14,323, forward strand.
GATGAGACGGCCGCGTCCGCCCGCGTGGACCGCGACGCTCGCGTGGAAATCGGGCCTGTTCATCACGGTGATGTGCTGCGCGCTGGCCGCGCTGCTGGGCGCCCTGGTGCACACCGAGGTGACCCGTCGCACCGTCGGCCAGGCCAGGGACAAGGCGCTGTCCCGGCTGGCCGACGTGACCTCCGCCTACGAGGTCGGCGAGGCGCTGCCGCCGGGCTCCGGGCTCGATCCCCCGGGCCTGCCTGCCCCGCTGCGTTCCCTGGCCGCGGGCGGCGGGCGCGGCACGCTGGTCGGCGACCGGGACGGGAAGCCGGTGATGTGGGCGGCGGCCCCGGCCGACGGGCGGGCGCTGGCGACCCAGGTGGACTACGGGCAGAGCGCCCGCACCATCGAGAGCCTCGACGGGGCGATCGCCGGCTCCTCGGTGCTGGCCATCTGCGCGACCCTGCTGGTCGGGGCGTTCGCGGTCACCCGGGTCACCCGGCGGCTGCACCAGACGGCGCGGGTGGCCCGCCGGATCAGCGCGGGCGATCTCGACGCCCGGGTCGGCGACCCGCGCACGGCGGACCCCTCGCGCCCGCAGGACGAGGTCGCGACGGTCGCCGGGGCGCTCGACACGATGGCCGCCACGCTCCAGCGCAAACTCCTGGCCGAGCAGCGCTTCACCGCCGACGTGGCGCACGAGCTGCGCACCCCACTGACCGGTCTGTCCGCCGCCGCCGAGCTGCTGCCGCCGGGACGCCCCTCCGAGCTGGTGCGGGACCGGGTGCGCACCATGCGGACACTGACCGAGGACCTGCTGGAGATCTCCCGGCTGGACGCCGGTACGGAGCACGTCGATCTCGGGGTGTACGAGCTGCTGCCGCTGGTCGAGCGGGTGGTGCGCGCCTCGGGAACGCGGACCGAGGTCCGGGTGGTGGGGTCGACGGACGGACCGCCGGTGCACGTCGAGACCGATCTGCGGCGGCTGGAGCGGGTGCTGGGCAATCTGATCGCCAACGCGCACCGGCACGGCGGGCCCCCGGTGGTGGCGACGGTCGACGGGCCGGTGGTGACCGTGCGCGACCACGGCCCCGGGCTCCCCGGCTATCTGCTGGCCGACGGGCCGCGCCGCTTCCGTACCGGGGGCGGCGGCAAGGGGCACGGCCTCGGGCTGACCATCGCCGCCGGGCAGGCCGCGGTGATCGGCGCCCGGCTGGAGTTCGGCAACGCCCCGGACGGCGGGGCGGTCGCCCGGGTGGCCCTGCCCCCGCACCGGGCGCCGGACCCTTCCCCAAACCCCCCGCCCGGGGGGTGACGGGGCGTCGTCCGCCCGCCGCTCTTCGGACATACCCGATACGGCATAAGGGAAATACGCCCCGGCTCTTGCTACGTTTCCCGGCATGACCGCAACGACGGCGGACGGCCCTCCGCCCGCGCTACGCCTGTCCGAGCGGCGCGGGGTCGAGCTGCTGCTGCTCGTCGGGGCCGTCCTGATCCCGGTCTTCGGATACGTCTCCGTCGGCCTGGCGAAGAACGGCGCGGTCCCGCCCGACGCGGCCGGGTACGGGGCGGGACTGGGCCTGCTGGCCCTGCTCGCCCATCTCGCGGTCCGTTTCCGCGCCCCCTGCGCCGATCCGCTGCTGCTGCCCATCGCCGTCCTGCTCAACGGGCTCGGTCTGGTGCTGATCTACCGGCTCGACCTGGAGACGCCGAAGGACCAGGCGGCGCCCACCCAGCTGATCTGGTCCACCCTCGGGGTGACGCTGTTCATCGCGGTGGTCGTCGTCCTGCGCGACCACCGGGTGCTCCAGCGGTACGCGTACCTCTCGGTGGCCGCCGCGCTGGTCCTGATGATCGTGCCGATCTTCTTCCCCGCGGTGAACGGCGCCAAGATCTGGATCCGGGTGGGCGGATTCTCCTTCCAGCCCGGCGAGTTCGCGAAGATCCTGCTCGCCGTGTTCTTCGCCGCGTACCTCGCCGCGAACAGCAACGCGCTCGCCTACACCGGCCGCCGGGTGTGGCGGCTCCAGCTGCCCACCGGCCGGGTGCTCGGCCCGATCGTGGCGATCTGGCTGTTCAGTGTCGGCGTCCTGGTCCTGGAGCGGGACCTGGGCACCTCGCTGCTCTTCTTCGGCCTCTTCGTGATCATGCTGTACGTGGCGACCGGCCGGACCGGATGGATCGCGGTGGGGCTGCTGCTCGCCGCGGTCGGCGCGTTCGTCGTCGGCTCCTTCGAACCGCATGTGCACAGCCGGGTGCAGGACTGGCTCTCCCCGTTCGCCTCCATCGACGCCGGCCAGGGCCCCGGCCAGCTGGCCCAGTCGCTGTTCGCGTTCGCGGCGGGCGGGATGCTCGGCACGGGGCTGGGGCTCGGCCACTCGATCCTGATCGGTTTCGCCGCCAAGTCCGACTTCATCCTGGCGACGGCGGGCGAGGAGCTGGGGCTGACCGGGCTGACCGCGGTCTTCCTGCTGTACGCGCTGCTGGTGGCCCGCGGCTACCGGGCCGGGCTCGCCCTGCGCGACCCGTTCGGGCGGCTGCTGGCGATCGGTCTGGCCTCGATCCTGGCGCTCCAGGTCTTCGTGATCGCGGGCGGGGTGATGGGGCTGATCCCGCTGACCGGCATGGCGATGCCGTTCCTCGCCCAGGGCGGCTCCTCCGTGGTCACCAACTGGATCATCGTGGCGCTGCTGATCCGGGTCAGCGACCAGGCCCGCAGACCGCGGCCGGACGCCGTGGAGACCGGGATCGTCGCGCGGGCCGAGGAGGGCGGACGGTGATCCGCTACATCCGGCGGGCCGCCGGACTCCTGCTGGTGCTGCTGGTGGCACTGCTGCTGAACGCCGCCCGCATCCAGGTCCTGGACGCCGACGAGCTCGACCACAACCCCGCCAACCGCCGCCTCACGATCGCCCGTTACGACCAGCCGCGCGGCGACATCGTGGTGAGCGGCAGATCCGTCACCGGCTCGAAGAACACCGGCGAGCAGCTCGCGTACGAGCGCACCTACCGCGACGGGCCGCTGTACGCGCCGGTGACGGGATACGCCTCGCAGACGTACGGCACGACCCTGCTGGAGTACGCCGAGGACCCTCTGCTCTCCGGCACCGACCCGATGCTCGCCCCGCTCCCCCTCTGGAACGACATCACCCGCGCCCAGCAGCCCGGCGGCCGGGTCGTCACCACCGTCGTGGACGCGGTGCAGCGGGCCGCGTACACGGGGCTCGGCGGGCGGCGGGGCGCGGTCGCCGCCCTGGAACCGGCGACCGGGAAGATCCTGGCGCTGGTCTCGACGCCCTCGTACGACCCCGGGCTGCTCTCCGGCACCGGGCCCGCGGTCACCGGGGCCTGGGCGCGGCTGAACGCGTCGAAGAGCCGGCCGATGCTCAACCGGGCGATCCGGCAGACCTATCCGCCGGGCTCCACCTTCAAGATCGTGACGGCGGCCGCGGCGCTGGACGCCCGGGTCGTCACCGATCCCGACGCGGACACCGGCACCCCGTCCCCGTACGTGCTGCCGGGCACCACGACCACGCTGCCCAACGAGGCGCGCGGCTGCGAGCGGGCCTCGCTCGCCGAGGCGATCCGGATCTCCTGCAACACCGTGATGGCGGACCTGGGGGTGCGGGTGGGGCTCGACGGCATGGTGGAGGCGGCGCGGAACTTCGGCTTCGACGACACCGGACTGCGGATTCCCTCGGGGGTCGCGAAGAGCAATTTCGACACCCGGATGAGCAAGGACCAGCTGGCGCTGTCGTCGATCGGGCAGTTCGACACCACCGCCACCCCGCTCCAGATGGCGATGGTGGCGTCCGCCGTGGCCAACGGCGGCGAACTGATGCACCCGTACCTGGTGGACCGCACGACCACGCACGACGACTCGACGGTCAGCCGCAACGGCCCCCGCTCCTACCACCGGGCGATGAACCCGGGTACGGCGATGCAGCTGCGGCGGATGATGGTCGACGTGGTGGAGAACGGCACCGGTACCAACGCCGCGATCCCCGGAGTGACGGTCGGCGGCAAGACCGGCACCGCACAGCACGGTGTGGACAACTCCGGCCTGCCGTACGCCTGGTTCATCTCCTGGGCCCAGGCGCCCGGCGCGGCGCGTCCGGCCGTGGCGGTCGCCGTGGTGGTCGAGGACGCGGCGGCGGACCGGGCGGACATCAGCGGGGGCGGCAGCGCGGCCCCGATCGCCCGTTCCGTGATGGTGGCGGCCCTGAAAGACTGACCCGATGACGCATCGGGCGGACGCGGTGGGGCAGGCCCTGGAGCGCATCGGCCGGGAGGACCCCCGGCTGTGCGCGTTCCTCGAGGTGTGGCCCGAGCGGGCGCGCGCCGGGGCGGAGGCGGCCCGCGGGCTGCCGCTGGCCGGGATGCCGTTCGCGGTCAAGGGCCGCGCGGGTGTGCGCGCGTACGCGGCGCGGCGGCTGGCCGGGGCCGGGGCGGTGCCGGTCGGCTCGACCTCGGTGCCCGGTCCCGGCACCCCCTGGCAGACCTGGGGGCAGGGCGCCCTGGGCCGTACGGTCAACCCGTGGCGGGCCGACCGTACCCCGGGCGGTTCGTCGGCGGGCGCGGCGGCCGCCGTGGCGGCGGGCCTGGTGGATCTGGCGACCGGCGGCGACGGGGCCGGGTCGGTGCGGATTCCGGCGGCGTGGTGCGGGGTGTTCGGGCTGAAGACGACGAACGGCCTGCTGCCGTCGCCGGACCGCACGGGGCTGGCCTCCGCCGGGGTGCTGGCCCGCTCGGCGGCGGGGGCCGGGGTCTTCGCCCGCCATGTGCTGGACGTGGCGGTGCCGGAGGCGCCGACGGGTCCGGTGGCGGCCGTGTTCAGCCCGGATCTGGGGTACGCGGAGGTCGACCCGGAGGTCGCGGCGGTGGTCGGGCGGGCGGTGCGGCGACTGGCGGCGGCCGGGGTGGTGCGGCTGGTGGACGGCGGGTGCCCGCTGCTCGACCCCCAGGAGGCGTGGCTGTCGGTCCGGGGCGGGGCGGTGTCGCCGGGCGGCGAGGAGGTGCGGCGGGCGAACGACGCGGTGCTCGACGCGCTGTTCGCCCGTACCCCGTTGCTGCTGACCCCGACCACGCCGAACCGCCCGCACGGCCACGACGGCCCCGGGGCCACCTACTCGACCGCGCTGACCTGGGCGTTCAACCTGAGCGGGCATCCCGCCGCCAGTGTGCCGGCCGGATTCACGCCGGACGGCTGCCCGGTGGGGCTCCAGCTGGTCGCCGAGCGCGGGGCGGACGCGGAGCTGCTCGCGGCGGCGCGCGCGGTGGAGCGCGCCCTGCCCGCCGTACGCCTCTGACGCCGGGCCCGTCTTCCCGGCCTTCGCGCCGTCCGTCGTCCGTCGCCCGGCGGACGGCGGACGGCGGACGGCAGACGGCGAGCTGCGGACGGCGAGCTGCGGACGGCGAGCTGCGGACGGCAGACAGCGGACGGCGGCGCGACGGCCGGTGAGCTGCGGACGGTGGCGCGAAGGCCGGCCCTACGCGCCCCCGCCCTGGGCTATCGCCTCCTCGACCTCGGCGACCCTGGCCTGCTCCTCCGCGGCGAAGCGGTCCCGGTCCAGCTGTTCGGCTATCTCCTCGTCCTGGGCCATCAGGAGGTCCAGGTTGGAGTCGCCGAGTTCGAGGACGCCCATGTCGACGTACGCCTTCTGGAGCCGTTCGCCCCACAGTCCGATGTCCTTGACGCACGGCACTATCCGGCTGAACAGCAGCTTCCGGAAGAGCTGGAGGAACTCCGAGTGCTCGGACAGCTCCTTGGCCTCCTGCTTGCCGATGCCGAAGTTCTCCAGCACCTCCACGCCGCTGAGCCGGTCGCGCATCAGGTAGCAGCCCTCGATGACGAAGTCCTCGCGCTCGCGCCGTTCGGCGTCGCTCAGCTGCTTGTAGTAGTCACGCAGCGCCATCCGCCCGAACGCGACGTGCCGGGCCTCGTCCTGCATGACGTACGCCAGTATCTGCTTGGGCAGTGCCTTGGTGGTGGTGTCGCGGATCATGCCGAACGCGGCCAGCGCGAGGCCCTCGATGAGGACCTGCATGCCGAGGTAGGGCATGTCCCAGCGGGAGTCGCGCAGGGTGTCGCCGAGCAGCGCCTGGAGGTTGTCGTTGATCGGGTAGAGCATCCCGACCTTCTCGTGCAGGAACCTGCCGTACACCTCCGCGTGCCGGGCCTCGTCCATGGCCTGGGTCGCGGAGTAGAACTTGGCGTCCAGGTCGGGGACGGACTCGACGATCCGGGCGGCGCAGACCATGGCGCCCTGCTCGCCGTGGAGGAACTGGCTGAACTGCCAGGAGGTGTAGTGCCTGCGCAGCCGGCCGCGGTCCTTCTCGGTCATCTTGTCCCAGTGCGGGGTGCCGTACAGGGTGAGGGCCTCGTCGGGAGTGCCCAGCGGGTCCTCCGGGTCGACCTCCAGGGACCAGTCGATGCGCTTGTTGCCGTCCCACTGCTTGTCCTTGCCCTTCTGGTACAGGGCGAGGAGGCGTTCGCGGCCGTCGTCGTAGTCCCAGCTGAAGCGGGCGGCGCCGGAGGCGGGCACCTCCCACAGCGGTGCCCCGGGGGCAGTGGTGTAGAGGTCGTGTGTCGACACGGACGGCTCCTTCGCCTCGCGGTTCGCGGCAATTCCCCTGGCGATTAACTCAGTTGGCAGGTTCACACGTTGGTAGACGCCGGGTCAACAAGTCGCGCGGAAGGGATTGACGGCCTTGCTGACTGGGAGTCTCATAAGGGATGACCGCCGGTAACCCCATTGCGAGGTGCCCCAGCATGACCCCCGTCACCGAAGCCGACGTCCAACTGCTCCGCGACGCGCTCGGACCGCTCCGGGACCGCGAACAGGTCGCCGCGCGGCTCCTCGAATCCTCGGCCAGGCACTCCTTCGACCCGGACAAGGAGCTGGACTGGGACGCGCCGGTCGAGGAGGGCAAGTGGTTCTGGCCGCCCGAGCTCGTCTCGCTCTACGACACCCCGCTGTGGCGGCGGATGTCCGAGGAGCAGCGGATCGAGCTCTCCCGCCACGAGGCGGCCTCGCTCGCCTCGCTGGGCATCTGGTTCGAGATCATCCTGATGCAGCTGCTCGTCCGGCACATCTACGACCGGCCGGTGACCAGCAATCACGTCCGCTACGCGCTCACCGAGATCGCCGACGAGTGCCGCCACTCGATGATGTTCGGCCGCATGATCACGTGGGGCGGCTCGCCCGACTACCCCGTACCGCGCGTCTACCACAACCTCGCCCGGGTGCTGAAGACCGTCTCCACCACCCCGGGTTCGTTCGCCGCGACCCTGCTGGGCGAGGAGATCCTGGACTGGATGCAGCGGCTGACCTTCCCCGACGAGCGCGTCCAGACGCTCGTGCGGGGCGTGACCCGCATCCATGTGGTCGAGGAGGCGCGGCATGTCCGCTACGCCCGCGAGGAGCTGCGCCGCCAGATGGTGACCGCCCCCTCCTGGGAGCGCCGGCTGACCCGGCTGAGCTGCGGGGAGGCGGCCCGCGTCTTCTCCGTCTGCTTCATCAACCCGCAGGTGTACGAGCACGTCGGCCTGGACCGCCGGGAGGCCGTCGCCCAGGTGCGGGCGAGCGGCCACCGCGCCGAGGTCATGCAGTCGGGTGCGAAGCGGCTGACGGACTTCTTCGAGGACATCGGCGTGCTGAACGGAGTGGGGCGCAGGTTGTGGAAGCGTTCCGGTCTGCTGGCCTGAACGGGTCGGGGCCTGTCCCGGTCAGCGTCGTAGGCTTCGGTCCATGACCCCTGCCGCCGCCGCGTCGCCGGCCCGTGCGTACCGAAGGCTCAGTGTCGAGGAGCGCCGCGCCCAGCTGCTCGGCGCGGCCCTCACCCTCTTCGCCCACCGGGCCCCCGACGAGGTCTCGCTCGACGAGGTCGCGAGCGTCGCCGGGGTGTCCCGCCCGCTCGTCTACCGCTACTTCCCGGGCGGGCGGCAGCAGTTGTACGAGGCGGCGCTGCGCTCGGCCGCCGAGGAACTGGTCCTGTGCTTCGCCGAGCCGCCGGCGGGGCCGCCGACCGAGCGGGTGGCGCGGGTGCTGGACCGCTATCTCGCCTTCGTGGACGAGCACGACACGGGGTTCAGCGCGCTGCTGCGCGGCGGCAGCGTCGTGGAGACCTCGCGCACGTCGGCGATCGTGGACGAGGTGCGGCGGGCGGCCGCCGAGGAGATCCTGCGCCATCTGGGCGAGCGGTCCGAGCCGGGTCCGCGGCTGCGGATGATGGTGCGGACCTGGATCGCGGCGGTCGAGGCGGCGTCCCTGATCTGGCTGGACGAGGGGAAGCGGCCCGCCCCGGACGAGCTGCGGGACTGGCTGATCGACCAGCTGATGGTGCTGCTGGCCGTGACCGCGTCGAGCGACGCGCAGACCGCGGAGGTGGTGGCGGCGCTGCTGCCGCTGGAGCGGGCCGACGGTCCGGCGGGCCGTCTGGCCGGGCGGCTGGTCCCGGTGCTCGGCGGGGCGGACCACCTGCTGCCCGGGTCCGGCCGGTGACCGGCCGGACCGGCTGACCGGTCGAGACGGCCGACCGGCCGGGCCGTCCGCCGTCCGGGACCGGCAGACGGGCAGACCGGCCGACGGGCAGGCGGGCCGCCCGCTTCCGGACTCGGCGGGCCGACCGCGGCCGCGTGCGGGCCCATCGGTCAGACTGGGGCGGTGCGAAGCGAGAACACCGCCTTCACCGGCGGCCCCCTGGACGGCCGGGTGCTGCCCGTGCTGGTCGGCCCGACCGGCCACCCGCCCAAGTGGTACGAGGTCCCGGTGCCGTCCGCCGACGGCGGGCCCGCCACGGTGTACGCGTACCGCAGGGTCCCGGCCGGTCACACCAGGCGGCTGGGCATCCAGCGCGGCTGGGTGTACGAGTACGCCCCCGAGGGCCGGGTGCGGCACGCTCCCAAGTGGCCCTGGTCCAGGCCCACCTGACGGGCCCGGTCGCGGGCACGGGCGTCGCGACCCCCTAGGATCGACGCTCTGGTGCCCAGGGACGGTCAGCGAGGGGGTGCGCCATGGAGGCGCTGCGTCAGGACGATCCACGCCGCTTCGGCCCGTACACCGTGCTCGCGCGGTTGCGCGAGACCGCGGGCAGTGTGCTGTACCTCGCGCGCGCGGCGGCTTCGGACGACGCGGTGGTGGTCGCCGCGGCCCGTACCGGACTCGCCTCGCTGCCCGCCTTCCGGCGCCGTTTCCAGGCGGAGGCCCGTACCGCGGAGCGGCTGGCCGGGCGCTGGGTCCAGCCGTCGCCGGACGGCCCGGGCGGCGAGGGCGACGAGTTGCAGTGGACGGCCGCCCCGTATCTGCCGGCGCTGACCCTGGCGGAGGTCATCGGTACGGCCGGGCCGCTGCCCGAGCGGGCCGTACGGGTCCTGGGCGCGGGGCTCGCCGAGACCCTGGCGCGGGTGCACGCCACCGGGGCGGTGCTCCAGGGGCTGGCCCCGCACACGGTGCTGCTGGCCGGGGACGGGCCCCGGCTCGTGGCGTTCGGCCCGCTGGGCGCGGCGGCCGACGCGGAGGCACGGCCGGGCGGCCAGCTGTCGGTACGGCTCGGCTATCTGACGCCGGAGCAGGTGGCGGGCGAGGAGCCCGGACCGGCCTCGGACCTCTTCGTGCTGGGCCTGCTGCTCGCGTACGCGGCGACCGGGACAACTCCGCTCGCCGCGGGACCGGCCGCCGAGGGCGCCGAACGGATCGCGCGTACGGCCGCCGAACTGGGCGCGGTTCCCGAGGAGTTGCGCGGCCTGGTCGGCCGCTGCCTGGAGAAGGACCCGGCCGCCCGGCCGAGCGCCGACGAGGTCGCCGCGGAGCTGGCCCCCGAGGGCGCGGCGGGGCTGGCGGAGGGCGGCTGGCTGCCGGAGTCGGTGGCGGCCGCGGTGGCGGAGCAGGGGGTGCGCGTACGGGAGGTGGTCACGGCCGGTGAGCCGTTCGAGGCGCCGGAGGTGCCGGAGGCGGCCGTGCCCGCCGGGGTACCGGAGGCCGCGGAGGCGCCCGTGCCCGCCGCGATGCCGCCCGCGGACACCCGGACCGCCCAGCTCGGCGACATCGCGCGCCGGGCCCCGGCGGCGGACCGGCCCACGACCCAGCTGGCCGTCCCGCACGAACTGACCGGCCGCCCCGCCCTGCCGCCGTCCCCGGGGTCCGGACCGGCGCTGCCCGCCGGGCTCTCCCCCGTACCGCCCGTACCGCCCGTGACGCCGGGCACCACCGCGCTGCCCGCCGTGCCCGCGCAACCGGTCGCCGCGGACCCGCGGCCGCTGCCGGTCCCCCTCGGCCACCCGGCCGCCACGACCACGGCTTCCCCCGCCACCACCACCGTTGGGCGGCGGAGCCTGTTCATCGGGCTCGCCGCCGGGGCCGCCGGGCTGCTCGTCGGCGGGGGCGGCGCGCTCGCGCTGACCGGCGGCGACGGCGGGAGCACCGACGACGGCGCCGGGCCCTCGCCGAGCCACGGCGGCCCGGCCGTCGCGGGCCTGCCGCCGCAGCCGCGCTGGGTGTACACGCATCCGGCGGCGGACGCGGCGTCGCTCGCCGCCACCGTCTGGAACGAGCGGCTGCTGGTGCTGACCGGCCGGACCGGCGCGACCGCCGTCGATCTGCGGACCGGACGCCGGGTCTGGGAGAACAAGGAAGCCGTCGGCGGCCGGGCCGTACCGGACGCCGGGCAGGACTTCTGCTTCGTGGCGACCCCGTCCGCGTTCCTCTGGCTGTCGCCGAAGGACGGGAAGACCGTGCACCGGGCGGCCCTGGCCGACCTCTCCCCCGGGACGCCGACGCTCGCCGGCCCGTCGGTCGTCGGCGCGTCGGGCACGGAACTCTGGTTCACCGCCACGGAGACCGTCACGGTCAAGGCCCCGCCGCCGAAGAAGGGCAAGAAGCGCGGCAAGGACCAGCAGGTCGTCAAGGCGTACCTGTTCGGCTACGACCTCGCCCGCCGCACCCAGCTGTGGCGGACCCCGGTACCCGCCGGGCGCGGCGCCGCCACCCCCGTCCACCAGCTCGTCGCGGTCCGCAAGGACGGCGTGGTGGTGCGCCAGACCGCCGCCACGCTCGCCCCCGGCCAGGTCAAGGCCGCCAAGGGCAAGGCGGTCTTCCGGAGCTACGAGCGGAGGACCGGGAAACCGCAGTGGGGCCGGGCGTTCGGCTCGGTCGTACCGGACGCGGCGGCCGCGGGCGACGACCGGGGGCTGCTGTACGCGGCGGTGGGCGACGCCCTCCAGGCGTTCGAGACCCCGGACGGCAAGCCGAAGTGGACGCTGAACGGCACCGGCGGGGCCCCGTTCGGCACCCCCGTGGTCGCCGGGACGGTGCTGCACACCACCAGCCGCAACCAGGAGGTCGGCGCCGTCGAGCGGGAGACCGGGCGGCTGCGCTGGCGGCGCTCGACGGAGGCGGCCATCGGCACCGCGGCCCCCGCCGTCACCCTCAGCGCGGGCGGCGGGACGCTGCTGGCCGCGGACGCCTCCCAGGTCACCGCGTTCGCCTCGGCGGACGGGCGACGGCTGTGGAAGTTCCAGGACATCGGCGCCCAGGATCCCAAGGGCCCCACGGTGACCGCCCCGTACCGGGTGCTTCCCGCCGCCCGCACGGCCGTGGTCCAGCGCGGCCACGTCTTCTACGCCTTCCCGGTCGACTGAGAACCAGTCCCGGTCGCGGACGCACGCGCGACGCGACCGGGACGGCGGACCGCACCGGCCGGAACCGTACGTCACCCCATGGGCGGGTGCCATCCGATCACGTCGCTCGTTCCGGACAGGGCGTATGTGCCGACGACCACGGTGGACAGAAACCTTTCGGAGGACGCCCGAATCGGCCCGGAAGGCTTGGAGCCGAACAGCAGTACCGCCGCGCACCAACGTAACGGCCAGCATGCGATCGGCCCGCCCTCGGCGACCTTCCTCACCATCTCGGCCGCACACACCTCGGCATTCTCACCGCCCTGCACGGCCACGTCGCGCTCCCCTCACCGACACGAGGCGCAGGGCGGCAAACGCCTCTGCCGAACCCCGGACACCCGACGCCGGAGGCATGGCCGCCACCTCTGAAAAGTTCCGAAACCGGGGATGACACAGCCTCGTCCACCCCCGCGCCCCGCCCTCCGCTCCTTCGCCGCCCCCCCCTGGACCACTCCACCCCTGCAGGCCGCTGGACCACCGCACTTGAGCTGTCCCGCCCCACGGCCTTCCGGGCGAATCCGCCCGCCGCCACGCGCCACGGTTCTTGCATCCCCCGACATCGAGTGACCGTATTGTCTCGTTGCGCTCAGTTATGGGGTAGTCCCATGATCGCCCCGTTGCCGGAGGTGTGTCATGCCAGGTGGAGTCTCCCGTACGGTCTGTGCCGCGGCCCTGGCCGCGGTCGTCCTCGCACCGGCGGCCGTCGCCGCCCCCGTGCCGGTCGCCCCGAAAAGCAAGAGTGTCGCCCAACTACTCTCAGAACTACGGCAGTTGTACCAGCAGGCCGAGGAGGCCGCCGAGGCGTACAACGGGACCGTGGCGGAGCTGAAGCAGCGCAAGGCGCAGGTGAAGAAGCTCGACGCCGCGCTCGTCACCGCCCGGACCGCGCTGGCCGACAGCCGCGACGCGGTGGGGCGGCTGGCCCGGGAGCAGTACCAGGGCCGGTCCGACTTCTCCGCGTATCTGCAACTGCTGATGTCCCGGAACCCCGAGGGCCTCCTGGACCAGGAGCATCTGATCCGGCGCGCGGCGGCCGTGCGGACGGCGGCCGTGCAGCGGCTCACCGGCGTCGAGAAGCGCGCCGACCGGCTGGCCGCCGAGTCCCGCGCGGCGCTGGACCGGCAGCAGACGCTGGTGTCGACGCGGAAGAAGCAGCGGGACGCGGTCCGGTCCCGGCTCAAGGACGTCGAGACGATGCTGGCCTCGCTCTCCGGCAGCCAGCTCGGCGCACTGTCCCGGCTGGAGCAGCGCGAGACGACGCAGGCACAGCACGCCCTGGCCGCCTCGGGCGCGCTCTCATCCACCGGGCGGCCGTCCGCGGCGGGCCGCCGCGCGGTGGCATACGCGATCAAGCAGATCGGCAAGCCGTACGTATGGGGCGCACAGGGCCCGAACTCCTTCGACTGCTCGGGGCTCACCTCGCGGGCCTGGGCGAAGGCGGGTCGGCCCATCCCGAGGACCTCGCAGGAACAGTGGCGACAGTTGCGGAAGGTCCCGGTGAACGCGCTGCGCCCGGGGGACCTGGTGATCTACTTCCCGAAGGCCACTCATGTGGCGCTGTACCTCGGCAAGGGACTGGTGGTGCAGGCGCCCCGGCCGGGCTCGCGGGTGAAGGTGTCACCGATGGGATCGAACCCGCTGCTGGGCGCGGTACGCCCCGACCCGGGCGGCGCCCCGCTGTCCAAGTACCGGCCGCCGAGGCTCCCCTCGGGCGCCTCCTCGGGCTCGCACACGGGATACGGCTCCTCGTCGGCCCCGAGACGCTGAGGCGCTGAGGCCGCCGGAACGTCGGAGCGTCGGAACGGCGGCGGGGCCAGGGCCGGGCCCGGTCCTCGCGTACCCGGTCGGTCGCGAAGGCGGCGACCGTCTCCGCCTGCGGAAAACCGCTCGGCAGGAGGACCGGCGCGCGCCGCACGGGATCCGGCAGCGGACGCACCGTCAGGGAGCAGCCGGTTTCCTCGCCCATCACGACAAGCCGGGACCTCGTAGCCGATGTGGTGCGCCGCCACGGCGCCGAGCCGTCCGCCCAGGAGTACCTTGCGCGGCTCCAGGATCCTGGGCGAGAGAAGCCGGGGTGACACCGGGACGGCTTCGGGCGCCCGCGCTGCTGCCACTCCCCGTCGCCCATGCACTCTCAGCCGAGGAGCGTCGTCAGGATCAGTTCGTAGAAGACGAGGTAGGCCAGTAGGGAAAAGGGAATGGCGGTCAGGAGGGTCAGCGCGCGTTCTCTGTGGGTGCGGCCCATGAGCAGGGGCACAAGAACCAGAACGGCGAGGCAGGCCCATGCCTGGGAGGCGTAGTGCAGAACCCAGGCGTAGTGGATGGCTTCCGTGCCGAAAACGCCCGCCAGGGCGGCAAGGCCGATGATGCGGTGACGTGGGCTGATGCCTCGCCACCCAAAGCCCGCCACCCCGAAGAGCGGGCCGGCGACGCACGCCATGCCGAGCCAGACGAGGGGAGCGAACAGAGAGCCCATGCCGTCGCGCGCGACCTCCGCATAGCCGTAGTAGCCGACGACAAGACCGGACTCGGCGAACAGGCCCGCAACGGCGGCCGCGGGCAAGCCGACCTTCCGGGCCAGCAGCGCGCCTGCGACGAACGCGGCGACGGACCAGACCGCACCGGAGTTGGCGATCTGGTTCCAGGCACCGGGAAGCCAGCCCTGGAGCAGATTGGTCAGGACGCCGAGAGAGACTCCTCCGGCGAATGCCGACGCCGTTGCGTGGGCCCAGGATCTTCCGCTCGTATCGGGCACTGAGGCAATGACCGGGGACGCGCTCATGGTGGTGCTCACTTCGTCTGTCGAGGGCTGTGCGGCTCACACCTCTTGGTGCACTGGTAAGGATGCGTGGCGCAAACGGCGCGTTCCCGTGACCTGCTCCACCACGACCCTGCCGGGATGCTGCATCGAGCGGGGAACCGAGTGCCAGGTTGCCCTCTGCAGTCGACGCGACGAGCAGCGGGTAGTGGAGAAAGAAGACGCGGTGGAAGATGCTCTACGAGTCGGCCGCGCGGGCCGACGAGGCGCTGTGCCCGAACGTGGAGGACCCGCACCCGCTGGGCAAGGGGGCAGGATCACCGCCAAGGGCGGGGCGACCCAGTGGCTTCACTGGCAGTCCGGCACCGCCCAGCTCCTGCCCCGCCCGATCGCGGGTCCGGATGCCCTCACGCACCGATGCCCTCTGCCGCCACTGGATGGCTCCGGGAGCTCTCGGCGCGGCGCCCGAAGGCCGTCCGCCAAAGACGGCCCGTTCTCCTCTTCCCTCCGGGCGCCACCCCCGCGCCCGCGGGGACAACCAGTCCTCAGCGGAGCAACTGCCGTCGCCTCTCGGACCACCCCCGCAGGCGCGGGGACAACGCCTGGGCAGCGGTCTTACGGCCAGCGGCTCCCGGACCACCCCCGCAGGCGCGGGGACAACCCTTTTTGACCTGGTGTTTTACTCGGGGAAGTGGCCATTCTCGTTTAGTTGCTTCTGGCTTACGCCAGCCGCAGCAGACGTGCGTGCCGATCTCAACGCCCTCTGAACGAGCGGACCTATCACACCACACACAGCATCAGATGGAACCATTGGACTGAGCGATCGTGTGCGGGCCGGCGTCACTCACCCGTGACGCTGTCAGGGCCGCCCCTCGGGGCCGGCGGCCGGGCCGCCTGTGGGCCGTCCGAGGGGGGCCACGGACGGCCCACGTTCACCAACGTTGACCGCTGCTTCGCAGGTCGGACGCCTACGCGGCGCCCGAGGCCTCGGCGAGGTAGGCGTTGGTCTTCTCCGGGTCGAAGAAGAAGTTCTCGAAGTCCGCCGGGTTGTTGAAGCCGTTGGCGAAGCGGTCGGCGACCGGCTGGAGCTGGCCGGCGGCGCCGATCAGGTTCAGCACGTGCTCCGGCGGTACGCCGAGCATGGCGTTGGTCCACTTCACGACGTGCTGGGCGGTGTCCCAGTAGCGGTCGAACGTGGCCTGCATCCACTCCTCGTCGAACTCGCGGTCGCCGTGCTCGACGATCGAGTCGAGGTAGGCGTTGGCGCACTTGGAGGCCGAGTTGGAGCCCTGGCCGGTGATCGGGTCGTTGGCGACGACGACGTCCGCGACGCCGAGCACCAGACCGCCGCCGGGCAGCCGGCCGATCGGCTTGCGGACGGTCGGGGCATAGCGGCCCGCCAGGGTGCCGTTGGCGTCGGTCAGTTCGACCTTGGTGGCGCGGGCGTACTCCCAGGGGAGGAACTTCTCCATCAGCGCCAGGGTCGTCTCCAGGTGCTCGGCGGGGTCCTTGATGCCCTGGAAGACGTCGACCGGGCCGCCCGGGACGCCTTCCCAGAAGAGGATGTCGGCGCGTCCGGAGTTGGTCAGGGTCGGCATCACGAAGAGTTCACCGACGCCGGGGACCAGGTTGCAGCGGACCGCGTCGAACTCGGGGTGCTCCGGGCGCGGGCCCATGCCGTGGACGTACGCGACGGCCAGGGCGCGCTGCGGGGCGTCGAACGGCGAACGGGAGGCGTCCCGGCCGAACATGGAGACCAGCTCGCCCTTGCCCGCGGAGACCAGCACCAGGTCGTAGGTGCGGGAGAAGTAGTCCAGGTCGGAGACGGCCGCGCCGTGGATGACGAGCTGCCCGCCGCGCTGGGCGAACGTCTCCATCCAGCCGGCCATCTTCACCCGCTGGTCGACGGACTGGGCGAAGCCGTCCAGCTTGCCGACCCAGTCGACGGCGCGTGAGGAGTCCGGCGCCGCGACCGAGACACCGAGGCCCTCGATGCGCGGGGCCTGGGACTCCCAGAAGTTGAGCTGGTAGTCCCGCTCGTACTGGAGTGCGGTGTGGAACATGCACTGCGTGGACATGACCCGGCCGGAGCGGATCTCGTCGGCGGTGCGGTTGGACATGAGGGTGACGTCGTACCCCTTGGACTGGAGTCCGAGGGCGAGCTGGAGGCCGGACTGACCTGCTCCGACTATGAGTATCTTCCGCATCGCGGTTCTCCGTGCTGGGTGTCTGGGAAGTCCAACGGGACGGCCCTTAGGCGGGGGTGGCGTCGAGGGCGTGGCCCACGAGGGCCAGCAGCGACTCGACGACGGTGATCCGGTTACGCGCGTCCATGATCACAACAGGCACGTGCGGCGGTATCGTCAGGGCCTCCCGTACGTCCTCGGCCTCGTACCCGGGCGTCCCCTCGAAGTGGTTGACGGCCACGACGTACGGCAGTCCGCAGCTCTCGAAGTAGTCGAGGGCGGGGAAGCAGTCGGCGAGCCGACGGGTGTCGGCCATCACGACCGCGCCGATCGCGCCGCGCACCAGGTCGTCCCACATGAACCAGAAGCGCTGCTGGCCCGGTGTGCCGAACACGTACAGCACCAGGTCGTCGTCGAGGGTGATCCGGCCGAAGTCCATCGCGACGGTGGTGGTGACCTTGTCGGGCGTCGCGGAGAGGTCGTCGGTCTCCTCGCTGGCCTGGGTCATCATCGCTTCGGTCTTCAGCGGGGTGATCTCGGAGACGGACCCGACGAAGGTCGTCTTGCCGACACCGAAGCCGCCCGCGACCACTATCTTCGTGGCGATGGGGGCACGGGTGCGGTCCAGCTGCCAGGCCTGCGGCGATTCCTCTGCCTGGTCCGCGACGCCCGGCCGACGCGGGGCGAAGAGCGGAGACTCAGAGACGGCGGAGTCCATTGAGCACCCTTTCGAGCAGTGCGCGGTCGGGCTGGCCGGTGCCGTGACCGGTCCCGTACACGCGGATCTTTCCTTGGTCGGCGAGGTCGCTGAGCAGCACCCGGACCACGCCGAGCGGCATCTTCAGCAGGGCCGAGATCTCCGCGACGGTACGCATCCGGCGGCAGATCTCGACGATCGCCTGGAGCTCCGGCATGACCCGGCCGGACAGATTGCCGTTGGTCAGCTCGCGGCGCTCCTCGGGGGCGTCGAGCGCGGCGACGAAGGTCTCGACGAGCAGGACGTGACCGAAGCGGGTACGGCCGCCGGTGAGAGAGTACGGGCGGACCCGTGCGGGCCTGCGGTCGCCCCCGCGTACGGGGAGCCTGGGCGCGGTTTCGGCAGCGGGCTTCACAGGGTGCTCTCCATCGATTTGCGCAGTTCACTGCGGAGTTCGGGGGTGAGTACATGTCCGGCCCGGCCGACGAAGAGCGCCATGTGGTACGCGATGACGCTCATGTCGCAGTCCGGGGTGGCGTGCACCCCGAGTAGTGAGCCGTCGCTGATCGACATAACGAAGACGCTGCCCTCGTCCATGGCGACCATCGTCTGCTTGACGCCGCCGCCGTCCATCAGTTTGGCGGCGCCGATGGTGAGGCTGCCGATGCCGGAGACGATGGTCGCCAGATCGGCGCTGGAGCCCTTGGGGCCGCCCTGGCCGCCGGTGTTCGTGGTGGCCAGGTGGCCGGGGTCGGAGGAGAGCAGCATCAGCCCGTCGGACGAGACGACGGTGACCGAGTGGACCCCTGGCACCTCCTCCACCAGATTGCTCAGCAACCACTGCAGGTTGCGGGCCTCGCTGCTCAGCCCGAATGTGCTCGGCGCAGTCAACTGCGTGCCTCCTCGACTGTGTCCCCCGTCTCATCCGTCTGGTCGGTCCTGCTGCCGCCCGGGCGGGCCGCGTCGCGGTGCTGCTCGGTGTGTACCGGGAGTCCTTCGGCGATCTCCGCCTCGACGTCCCGGCGGCCGTCCTTCGCGCCCTGGTGGAAGCCGCCGAGCCGACGGCGCAGCGCCTCCTTGTCCAGGCTCCCCTTGCGCTCGGTGGTGGCTGTCGTGGTGGGCTTGGTGATCCGGGGGGTGCGCTTGGGCAGCCCCTTGTCGGTGACGCGTGCGGCGGGCCCGGCCGGTGCGGCGGGCTCGACCGGTGCGGCGGGCTCGACCGGCGCGGCCTGGGGTGCCGGTGCGGCCTGGGCCGCGGGTGCCGCGGGTGCGGTTTCCGCCGCCGGCCCGGTGCGCTGTACCGGGATGCGGTCCTGGGCCCGGTCAGGGGTGCGCTCGTGGCGGTCGGGGCCGATGGCGTACGGGTCGGCCGCCTCGGGCCGCGGGGTGTCCGCGGGCTTCGGGACCACCGGGAGGCGGACCTGGAGGGTGACCTCGGACTCCGTCTCGACCGGGAGCCGGGGCTCCGCCTCCGCCGCCGCGGAAGCCGGAGCGGGGTCCGGGGCCTGGGCGGCGCCGGACGCGCGGATCGCCCGCTCGGCGGCGGCGATCAGCGGGTCCTCGGCGGGCCGGTCCCCGGCGGGCGGCTCCACGGCAGACGGCCGGACGGCGGACGGTTCCGCGACAGGCGACTGGGTGACGGGCTGCCGGACGGCGGACGGCTCCGCGACAGGCGACTGGGCGGCGGGCTGCCGTTCCTCGGAGGGCTGCTCGTCAAACGACGGCTTCGGCTCGTCGGACGACGGTGCGCGGGCGGGCAGCGCGTTGGAGTTCGCCTCGGCGACCGAACCCGGGAGGTTCAGCGTGGGGGCGTCGCCGGAGGTCTTCACCGGGGGCGGGGTCGCGGCCGACGGCGCCTTCGGCAACAGGGCCTGGGGCAGGACGACCACGGCGGTGAGCCCGCTGCCGGTGTGCTCGCGCAGTTCGACCCGTACGCCGTGGCGCGCCGCCAGCAGCGCGGTGACCTGGAGACCGAGCCCGGCCCGCTCCGCGTTCCGGTCGCCCACCTCGAAGAGCTTCGGGTCGGCCAGCCGGGCGTTCAGCTCCGCCATCCGTTCCGCGGGCATCCCGATACCGGTGTCCTGCACGGAGAGCATCACCTCGCCGCTCTCCAGCAGCCAGCCGGAGAGCTCGATGCGGGACTCCGGCGGCGAGAAGGCGGTGGCGTTCTCCAGGAGTTCGGCGATCAGGTGGCTCAGGTCGTCGGCGGCGAAACCGGCGATCTGGGCGTGCGGCGGCAGGGCCTGGATGACGACCCGCTCGTACCGTTCGATCTCGGAGACCGCGGCGCGTGCCACGTCGACCAGCGGGATCGGCCCCGCGTGGCCGTGGCCGTGCTCGGCGCCCGCGAGGACCAGCATGTTCTCGCTGTGCCTGCGCATGACGGTGGCCATGTGGTCCAGCTTGAAGAGGGTGGCCAGCCGCTCCGGGTCCTGCTCGCGGTCCTCCAGCCCCTCGATGACACCCAGCTGACGGTCGACCAGCCCAAGGGTGCGCAGCGACAGGTTGACGAAGGTGTGGTGGACGGTGTTCCTGAGCGTTTCCAGCTCGGCCGTGAGTTCGGCGGTGGCGGTCTGGAGTTCGGCGCGCTGGGTGGCGAGGGCCTCGCGCCCGGCGATGAGCTCGCCGCGTTCGCCCTCCAGGTTCTCGAAGCGGCCGTTGAACTCGGTCAGCAGGCCCCGGAGTCTGCCGTGCAGGCTGTTGAGGGACCGTACGGCCTGGGCGAACTCGTCGTTGCGGCCGGTGTAACGAATCGGTTCGGCGGTGTCGGGCTCCGCGGCGAGGCGGGCGGCGCCGATCCGCAGCACGGCGAGCGGCTGGGTGAGGGTGCGGGCCACGGCGGTGGAGACGCCGACGGCGATCAGCAGGCAGCCGCCGAGCAGCGCGATGCGCAGTTCGAGCGCGGTGACGTCGTCGTCGCGCAGCTGCTCCAGGCTGCCGGTCCGCTCGGTGCCGAGGGCCGATTCGACGCTGCGCATCCGGTCGATCCGCGCGGAGAGCGCCGCCTCGGCCTTCTTGCGGTTGGTGGACCGGTCGCTCTCCGAGAGCTCGGGGCGGTCGGTGAGGTTGTTGAGGTACTTCTCCGCGCTGGTGACCTCCGGTCCGGTGACCGTGGACGCCAGCTTCTCGCGGGCGGTGGCGCCGGCGGCCTGGTCGAAGTCGGCGAGCGCGCCGAGCTCGCGGACCCGGGACAGCTGGGCGGCGGCGCTCAGCTCGTCGCGGGTGCGGTCGTCCTTGCTGCTCGCACCGGGCTGGGTCTGGACCGGCAGCCCGGTCACCGGGTCGATCTGCGGGAGGACGTTCGCGCTGGGCACCGCGAGCGCGGCGAGCAGCAGCCCGCGGGTGGCCGAGGCCTGCTCGGTGGCTTGCGCGAGGGCGAGCGGGGCGCGGGTGGCCCCGGCGGCGCGCGGCGGGGTCTTCTCGGCCAGCTCCTCGGCGAGGTCCTGGAGCTTGGCGATGATCTCGGAGTACGCCTGGTGGGCCTCCAGCGCCGTGCCCTTGCCGCTGAGGGCTTCGCGGCGCAGGGAGGGGATGCCGGAGAGGTCGCGGCGGAGTGCGGTGGGGGCCGCCGTCCGGATCTCTTCGACCCGCTGGTCGACCCGGGCGCTGCGCGCCTCGTCCGCGCCGGTGGCCTCGCCGGGCTTCCCGTCGCGTCCGGCGGCGATCCTGACGGTGACGTCGTCCCGCTCGTCCGCCAGTGCGTGGGCGAGGGCGACGGCCTGCTGGTTCAGCTCGGCGAGGGTGACCAGCCGCTGCGACTCGTTCAGCACGGAGGAGGCGGTGAGGATCACGGGCGCGCCCGCCGCGATGACGGTGACCCCGACGACCGCGACTCCGGCGACCAGCCGGCTCCTCACCCGTACGGGCCGCCGGGTGCTCCCGCTCTCGGCGGGTACCGGTGACACCGCCCCGGAACCGTTCCGCTCATCGCCCTTGCTCCGAGGCCGCTTCTTCTGCACCGGTGCTCGCATTCTTGACTCGTCCGCCCTTGAAGCAGAGGTGACGCACGGTCACACGCAGCGAGCGTCCCTTCCCCTGGCACGGCTTCTGACCATTCCAGCGCTTTTGGGAGGGGGACACGCAACAACCACTCCGCCACCTGAAGGAGTGAACATCACTCCTGAGTTGGCGAACAAGTCTGCCCGGAGGGGCCCTCGACCACACCTGGTCCGCCAGGTGGAACTTCCGCGCAGGCTTTGGCAGGATGCCCGCCCGCACGCCCAACGGAGCCTCATCTTCCATTCCGTCACCGACCGTGAGCCGCAGGTTCAGGCCAATCACACGGGAGTGCGGGGTCGGTGAAGGCAGCGTGCAGACTGGCCGCATGCTCTTCGCACTGGCCACGGCCCCCGGCAGTCCCGAACGCCCGAACGAGGACTGGGCGGCCACCGCACTCCCCGCTTCCGGGCGGGGCGGGACACTGGTCCTTCTGGACGGGGTGACTCCGCCCCGGGGCGATGACGGTTGTGTGCATTCGGTCCCGTGGTTCACGGCCCGGCTGGGCGGCGCACTGATCGAACTGTCCGGTTCGCGGCAGGATCTGACCCTTCAGGAGATCCTCGCCCTGTCCATTCGACGCACCGCCGACACGCACCGTTCCCTGTGTGACCTTTCTCACGCACGTACCCCGCAGGCGACGGTCGTGATGGCGCGGTGGGACGAGCGAGAGATCGAACACCTGGTGCTGTCGGACTCCGCGCTGCTGCTCGGGATGCGCGACGGGAGCGTGCGCCCGGTGCTCGACGACCGGCTGGACCGGCTGCCGCCCGGCGCGCTGACCTCGGTGGAGTTCACCGACACCCGGCTGCGCAACCAGGAGGGCGGCTTCTTCACCGCGGCCGCCGACCCCGCCGTGGCGTCCCGCGCGGTCACCGGGCGCACCCCCCTCGACCAGGTGCGGACGCTCGCGGCGCTGACGGACGGGGCGTCCCGCTGGACGGAGCTGTTCCGCGAGGGCGACTGGGCGGACTGCCTGGGCGTGCTCGGCAAGGAGGGGCCGCAGTCGCTGATCGACCGGGTCAGGGCCCTGGAGGACGCGGACGCGGAGACGGGGCGCGTGCGGCTGGGCCGCGGCAAGACACACGACGACGCGACGGTGGTCCACGCGGTGCTGTGACGACGGCGGGCCGGGGCGGTCACCGCCGCCCCGCGCGCCGGTCCTCAGTTCTCCGCGCGGGCGTTCAAGTGGTGGAGCAGCCGGGCCAGTTCGGCCACCTCGGCACGGTCCCAGTCGGCGAGCTTGCGTACGTAGCGCTCGCGGCGGGCGTCGCGGACGCTGCGGTAGCGGTCCAGCCCTTCGGCGGTGAGGTGGACGAGGAAGGCGCGGCCGTCGGCCGGATCGGGCTCACGCGCCACCAGTCCGAGTGTTTCCAGGGCGCGGAGCTGACGGCTCATGGTCGCCTTGCCCACCCCGAAGTAGGCCGCGAGATCGGTGGCCCGCTGCGGCCCCGCCGACTCCAGCTGGACGAGCAGACCGTACGCGGCGGACTCGAGCTCGGGGTGGACCTCGCGCGCCATCTCCCCGGAATTGGCCCGCGCCCGGCGCAGAAAGACGGCCAACTCCCGCTCCAGCGCGAGGAATGCGTGGTCCACACCACTCCTTCCGGTCGCGCCCGGTTCACTACCGCTTTCGCTCCCGTGCACGTCAACACCCCTCGTGAGCTTTCCGGCCGTTGAAAATTTCTTTCACCGCAGGTCATCACCGCAGCTTGCGCCAGTATTTCGCAGGAGTAGACCAACGGCGGCGCCCGGACCCTCTTCCGCAGCACGGGTCTACGTGCGTAGCGTCATGCCTGGCATGTTCACACCATTACATGCCGTCAGGGGGGTGTGCCCCACGCCCCCTGGATCAGCGCGTCCCCCCACCACGTCCTCGGAGGCACTCCCATGCCGGTGCTCAGATCCACTGCCAAGACCTCCCGCCGCTCCCGCATCGCGGCGGCCGGGACCCTGCTCGCGGCACTCTCCCTCATGCTCACCCTGCCGGGCGCCGCCAACGCCGCCGGCACCGACGCCGCGGCCGCGGCCGCGAAGAAGCCCGCCAGGGGTACGGCCACGATGGGGATGGGCGTCATGGCCCACGACGGCGAGGCCGGACTCCCCCGCGACACCCGCGCCGTCCAGACCGAGGGCGTGGACGTCGCCAGCTACCAGGGCAACGTCGCCTGGTCGACGCTCTGGGGCAGCGGCGTGAAGTGGGCCTACACGAAGGCCACCGAGGGCACGTACTACACGAACCCCTACTTCGCACAGCAGTACAACGGCTCCTACAACGTGGGCATGATCCGGGGCTCGTACCACTTCGCGACCCCGAACACCACGAGCGGCGCCACCCAGGCCAACTACTTCGTGGACCACGGCGGCGGCTGGTCCCGCGACGGCAAGACGCTGCCCGGAGTGCTCGACATCGAGTGGAACCCGTACGGCGCCCAGTGCTACGGCCTGAGCCAGGCGGGCATGGTCAGCTGGATCCGCGACTTCGTGAACACGTACAAGGCGCGCACCGGCCGCGACGCGGTCATCTACACCGCGACCAGCTGGTGGAAGGACTGCACCGGCAACAACGCGAGCTTCGGCGCCACCAACCCGCTGTGGGTCGCCCGGTACGCCAGTGATGTCGGCGAGCTCCCGGCCGGCTGGGGCTTCTACACGATGTGGCAGTACACCTCGTCCGGCCCCTACGTCGGCGACCACAACCGCTTCAACGGTGCCCTCGACCGCGTGCAGGCCCTCGCCAACGGCTGAGCCGACCCCCGCACGCGCACCCTCCCCGCGTACGCCGCAGTGCCCCGGTGCCCCGCCGGGGCACTGCGGCGTTCCACGCCCCGCGCTTCGGGCCCCACGCCTCCGACCAGGGATTCCGTCCCCCCGGAACGGTGACCGACCCCGCCACTTCTTGACGTATACACGCTGTGTATAGTCCTCCTCCGGCGCACCCGGCACATCGCGCCCGCGCATCTGTTCAGCCACGGAGGAGTGACCCGCCTTGCCCATGAAGACGAAGTCGATCGGTAAGGGGTTGACCGCAGCCCTGGTGACGGCGCTCACGCTGACCCTGGGCGGCTGCGCGATGCAGACCACGGCACCGGCCTCGGCGCGCGCCGACGCGGGCTCCGACGCGAAGGGCTCCTTCGGCCCGGTGGACTGCCGCAAGGCCAAGTGCATCGCGCTGACCTTCGACGCCGGGCCGGGCGAGGACACCCCGCGACTGCTGGACATCCTCAAGGAGAAGAAGGTGCACGCGACCTTCTTCCTGCTGGGCAAGAACCACGTCAAGAAGCACCCCGACACCGTGCGCCGGATCGCCGCCGAGGGCCATGAGGTGGCCAACCACACCTGGACGCACAAAATCCTCACGGACCGCGACCCGGCCGACATACGCGCCGAGCTGAAGAAGACGCAGGACGCGATAACGGAGATAACCGGCAAGCAGCCGCGGCTGATGCGCCCGCCGCAGGGCCGCACCGACGACATCGTCTCGGACGTCAGCAAGGACCTGGGCCTCTCCCAGATCCTGTGGAGCGCCACCGCCAAGGACTACTCCTCGACCGACTCCGCGCTGATCAAGAAGCGGATAGTCGACCAGGCGAGCAAGGACGGCGTCATCCTGCTGCACGACATCTACAAGGGCACGGTGCCCGCGGTGCCGGGCATCATCGACACGTTGCAGAAGCGGGGCTACACCTTCGTGACGGTGCCGCAGCTGATGGCGCCCGCCGAGCCGGTCCCGGGCACCATCTACCGCCCCTGATCCATTTTTGTTTTTGACGGCACGACCCCCGGCGCACCGGC